>MIDO01000079.1:3520-14175 GCA_001831055.1 Verrucomicrobia bacterium GWC2_42_7
TCTCGATAAGCAAATGACAGTTCTTCGCCAATAATTGCAACGCAACTTCACAATGCTTGTCTGTGGGAACAACTACACTAACAGCATCGCAAGCTTCACCCAATTCCTCAGGCGAATTAAATACCTTGCATTGATGCCTCTCGCTTATCTCCCTCGCTCTCTCGGCATTAACCTCATAAATCCCTACGAGCTCACAATGCTCTAGTTCGCTATAAACCCTCGCATGGTGTTGCCCTAAATACCCAACCCCAGCCACTCCACAACGAATTTTTTTTTGCATCTCACCTATATAAAACAGTTTTTCCCAAGCATTCAAGATCGGAGAGGGGAAAGTTTTTGGGGGGGGAACTGCTTTTGGTCCCCCAAAAGCGGTTCCCCCACACCCCCTCCTAAAAGGAGATCGTTGCGAAAAGGTAAATTCCTTGCGGAATTTTCATTTTCGCAAAGCGTTGATATCAATATAGTTAGTGAAAAAATTATGACTTTCCAAAGGGAAGCAGATGCGGCCAAAGAAATAGAGCTGTTATGGTGAAAGGTATTGGCAGTCCAGACGCTTTAGCGGTTCCCCTCGAAAGATCCAATGGCCTAAATTTATTTGGCAATCAAACTGATGCGATTTTTATCGCCAAACACATCCGAGCATGCATCCTAGAAATGGGGGATACAAGTGACTCCATCGTACCTTGCGCAAAATAAGATTTTTTATTTTTCGATTTGCGAAATATCTTCTTTTGGGAAATTGCATGAAGAAAATCGTTTCTTTTTTATTTTTGGTTTTTTGGATAATTCCTTTGGATTCTGCGCGGCACAAGCCAACGGATCCTGCTAACTTAAGCTCGAAGGGAAAGCAATTGAGGGTCAAGCCGACTCGGGCTGTAAGCAGTTCGGAAGTTTTGCTTGGCATCGATGTACTTGAACAATCAAGCTTCAAGATACTGAAAGGTAAACGCGTAGGACTTCTCACTAACCAAGCAGGAGTCAATCGCTTCAAAAAAAGCACCATACAGGTTTTATTCGATTCTGACAAAGTTAAGTTGGTGGCTCTTTTTGCTCCAGAACACGGCATCGACGGACGCGCAAAAGCTCAGGACTCCGTCGCAAATACAAGTCACCCAGCTACAGGACTTCCCGTCTATTCACTTTACGGGCCCACTAGGCGGCCAACAGCACAAATGCTCAAAAACATCGATGTCATGGTCATCGACCTCCAGGACATCGGTGTCCGTTCCTACACTTATATCAGCTGCTTACGCTATACCATGGAAGCCTGTTTCGAGAATGGAGTCGCCGTGGTTGTCCTTGATAGGCCCAATCCGCTAGGGGGACTTAAAGTTGATGGCCCCGTGATGGATGCACAGTGGATGAGTTATGTAGGCGCTTATCGTATCCCTTATGTTCATGGACTTACTATCGGAGAACTCGCCCTCATGGCTAAAGACATCTCCAATAGTATTCCCTCGGTTCCCTCTATCTCATCTTCGGTCCGTCGCAATGGAAACCTGACTGTCATCCCCATGAAAGGCTGGAAACGCTCTATGCTTTGGATCGATACAGGCCTCTCGTGGATACCAACCTCCCCTTATATCCGCGATACGTCCTCCATTTTTGGCTACGCCATGATTGGTCTCGGTTGTCAAATTGGAGGGTTTCACCATGGCATTGGCTCCTTTTACCCCTTCAGAATCCTCACCTTCCAAAACAAAACACCCGAGGATATCATTTCTGCACTTAAATCTAAACACATCCCCGGCCTTGCTTATCAAAAACGCCCATTCAATGACTCGAATGGGAAACGCCAAGAAGGCGTCTATGTCGAGATTTCAGACTGGAATGCCCTGCGTCCAACAGAAATCAGCTTCTACTTAATGCAGATCGCCGCCCAATGGAGCTCTAAGAATCCTTTTAGCCAAGTATCAGAAGACCAAATGAGCCTCTTCAATAAGCACACGGGGTCGAATTCATGGTGGAAAGAAATCTCCTCCAAAGGGTCCCTTGCAAACGTCCCCTACTTTATCTCCCAATGGAAATCACAATCATCCGACTTCCAAAAAAAATCTAAAAAATACTGGCTCTATAGAGAGTAGTTTTAGGGGAACCGCTTTTGGTCCCCCCAAAAGCCCTCCCCCTTACCCCCTCCGAAAAGGAATTTTCTATGTTCTTGCGCGAACAAATTCCACAAAATTTTGTGTCCGCTCAAGGTTTTTGTCAAAAAGGGGATTGAGAAAGGTTATATAATAAAGAAGAAATAAGTGGGCCCACCGGAACCCCTTTCTTTTTGAGTGGAAAAAGAAAGGGGTTCCGGACCTCCCCTAAGAAAAACCAATAATCAGCCCGAAAAATCTGAAAAATTCTTCGAATTTGATCGGGCTGATAAGATGGATTTTGTTTAAGTTCTCAACGATACGTCTTTTTTGGGTCAACCTCAATCTGTTTGACTATGCAAGGTATAGCCAAGCAGATTGGGAATCAGAATGGGAAAATCTTTCTTTCTCTTGCTAAAAACGCGAATTTTGGATAAAAAACCTTTTCTTGAAAACGTAATATTTTAATCAACAAATGCTTAGTGACTATGTTTATGCATATTAACGAAGCAAAAATGTCAAAAACGAATCAAACAAGACTGACAAGCGAGTGCGAGCCAGTCGGACTTTTCTGATCTTTGTACCTCGAGCTCGTCCAGGACTGCTGCCAATGACGTTTGACGACGTTTTTCACATTTTTGCTTATCCAACGTTCGCGTTAAAAAGAGGCTCTCTTTGCTTTTCAATTAAAACTACGATGTGTTTTGGCGAAAGAGAATTTACTTGCATTTGATTTGAGAGGTATTAGGATCTCCAAAGAATTTTTTGTATGAAGCAGATCCTTTTTATTTTCTTTTTGATTCCAGCAAGCTTGTTTGCTGTGACAACCGCAACTGTTCCAGGTGTTTCCGTTATTGAGGCCAACAACGTGAAAGAGTCTAAGGAACAAAAGCAACCATCCTCCTCAACTAGATTGGTTAAAAATGCCAAAAACAAAGGGAATCACAGTCTAGAAGAAAGGGCTTATCGTCCACCGGTGCTAGCAACTTCTGCAGTTATAGAATTATTTGATGGCGATAAATCTAAAGGTTTTATTGTAATAGATAGGTGGAATGCTCCTTTCGGCAAAGCGTTGCCAGGTGGAAAAGTAGAATATGGCGAATCGGTGGAAGACGCGATCAGAAGAGAGATGCGTGAGGAATTGAACGTAAACTTACTTAACTTAAGACAATTCCACGTGTACTCGCACCCAGACCGGGACCCTCGATTTCATTGCGTCGATGTCCTTTTCTTAGCAGAAGCAGAGGCTTTTCCGAAAGCTGGAGATGATGCAGCGAGGGCACATGTTGTTAGCCTAGAAGAGCTGAGTAAAATGAAGCTTGTTTTTGACCATTGTGAAATGGTTAAAGACTATCTTAAATACAGGAATGCTCTTGCTAAAGGAGAGAAGTGGGTCGGAGAACAAGGGAAGGGAAACATCATAATTCCAAAAAAAGATAAAGAATCTCCATCTCCCCAAATGTCTGCGACAAAATTGAAGACAGAAGAATAACTTTAAAGTATGCCTGTTAGTGAAATTGGAGTTATCCTGGCATATGTGTTGCTATTGGTTGCACACGCCCTTTTGGTTGCTTGTGAGTTTAGCTTAATCAAGATTCGCTATATCGTTCTGGAGCGCAAAGACTTAGATGAACTTCGATCGGATCATAATATTCGTCGCCTCCTAGACAAGGCGAAACATACAAGCCAGTTTATTCGATTTGGGAATGTCGTAACAACCATCCTCATTGTTGCATTATTCTTTCTATTTGTCAGAGAATATACGGACCTTAGCACACCGTCACTAAAGCTCCTTCAAATCACAGTCAGTTTTTTGGTGATTTTGGTTATCCTCTACTTTTTTGGGGAAGTCCTACCCCGGACCCTTGCGATAAGTAATCCCAAAAGGATATTGAAAGCCGTATCGCTTCCTGTATTTATAATACAATTGGTTTTATGGCCTGTTCTATATTCGTTACAATACCTTACAGCAAAGATACTTAGATTATTTAAACTCAATACCAAACACGATATCAATTTATTGGATATTTACATTCAAATTCGTGCATTGGGGGAGGATAAAGCTGTCCTAACAAAGCAAACGCGGAAAATCATTACTAACGCCCTTAAAATAAAGGATCTTGTTGCTTCGGATATTTTATTGCCAAGAAACCAAATCGAGTATCTGAATATTAACGACCCGATAGCCACAAATTTAGCAAAGGCAAAATCACATGGACATACGCGTTTGCCCCTCTGCGATGGCGACCTTGATAATTGCATCGGCTTCGTTCATATCAAAAACATTTTTATTTACAGTGGGAATCCAGACGAATTGGATTTAAGGAAAATCAAACACCCCATTATCCGCTTTTCAATTACAACATCGGTTGAAGATATTTTACAAAAATTCCTGAAGTCGAACATACATATGGCCCTTGTTGTGGATGAGTTTGGAGGCACAATCGGCATTGTCACCTTGGAGCGCCTATTGGAAGAATTAGTGGGAGATATTCAAGATGAGTTCGATAACGAAGAAAAGGAAGTTGTTCATATAGCCGAGCAACGCTATAAGGTCTTTGGCTCGATCCCGATCCATGACCTCGATGAAGCGCTAAACATAACTATTAAAAACGACGCTGTCTCGACCTTTAGCGGGCTCATCACCTCTGAGCTTGGCCGAATCCCGTTGGCAGGAGAAACCCTAACTATCGGCAATCTCGCCATTACAGTAGACGAAGTCGGAGAAACCCGCGTAATCTCCGCTACCGTCGAAATCCTCCCCACACCAGAAGGCCATACCGAAGCATAATATAGCATAGGCAAGTTAAGAAAAGACAAGGTGCGAAAACCTTTCTTTTTTCGCAAAAAGAAAAGTTTTCGCGCTTTCCAAAGAAAAACGATAGTGCGCGAACAAAAAAGCGTGACTTTTTTGTTCGCGCAAAGGGGTTGTTTTTTGTAACAATTTTTATTGTCTATGCTATATTGGGAAGAGGGTTTTAGAAAACAACTCTTAGAATAAACAAAGAAAAGGAATCAAAGACTTTTATAGGGGGACACCTCTAGAAACCCTATTTTCGGAAAAATGAAGATCTTTCCTTAAGATATTGTTTCCCAAACATATCTGCATTATAAGAAATTCTTGTAGAACTTCTTATAATGCAGATAATCTCCTTTTCGGAAAGGGGATTTGGGAAAACCGCTTCTAAGCGATTAAAAGCGGTTTTCCCAAAAAAATACACGTCCAAATAACACCATATGCATCAAGAACTTAGATTTCCGCCACCGCTTTTAGGATTAAGGCCAGTGAGTTTGGCTGTTCTCTGGAAACAGGGACAGACATTTGCGGTGGAGAAGCCCAAGGATATCCTTATTGAAGAGCATCCTTGGTATGAATTACCTGTATTAGCGAATGCGATCCGGGCACAGATGGAAGCGGGAAAGAAAGATTTTGTTAATTTCCTATCGAAGGATCTATTTTCGATTCATCTCTTAGATCCAGAAGTGTCTGGGATGGCAATACTTACATGCAACAAAAAGGAATGCGATAGCTTGCGCAATGATTTGGGTTCGGAGCAATTTCTTTTTCAGTTCACTTTAATTACAGAACGAACTTCCTTTGATGAATCTGAATTAGACTGCGACCTGCCCATTGCAATAGATGATAAACAGAAACGGATATTTGTTTCTCATAAAAATGGGAAAAAATCTTTCACCCATTTTCGCCGAATATCGCAATTACCTTATCATGAAGTATGGATTGCAGAAACCGCTTATCCTCGCCTACATCAAATACGTCTTCATGCAGCGGAGAAAGGATTACGTATCTTGGGCGAAAGTTTATACACGCAAACCCCCTTACTTCATTTGTCTTCATTGAAAAAACGGTTCAAAAACAAAGATCAGGAAAAGCCATTAATTGACTCACTTGCGCTACACCTAAGCTCCGTCCAATTCCCCTTAAATAACGAGACCATTAAGGTCACCTCGCCCCTACCAAAGAAGATGTCCGTCGCCTTGTCTTATTTGAAAAAAGTAAACCTTGCATGAGTAAAGCTACGGGGAAACGGCTTTTATTCGCATAAAAGCGTTTCCCCGCACCCCTTCCGAAAAGGAGATCGTTGCGCTGAGAGTAAAATTTTATAAATTTTATCTCAGCGCAAGGAGCCTTTATGGGACGCTTTCCCGGAGAAAAAATATATTCTGTTAATATTCAACGCCATATAGATATCCTTTCCCCCTCGTTGACAAGGTAAACGAAGAAGGTATAGTGAAATGTATTGAGGGTTGATGCGCTTTTGCGGTTCACATCGAAAGATGCAATGGCCTAAATTTATTTGGCAATCAAAATCTGCAAGATTTTGATTGCCAAATCATTGGTTTTTCTTAGGAAGGTTGCGGAACCCCTTCTTTTTTACCTCAAAAAGAAGGGGTTCCGCACCTCCATTCTTAATGCATTTAATCATAGGATCATATAGATGAAAAAAATAGTCTTTATGGGAGCGGATCCCATTGCATTGCCATTGTTGGAGTTTTTAAAAAACTCGCAAAAGGAAGCGTTTTCTCTTTGTGGCATTTTTAGCCAACCGGACAAACCCGTCGGCCGAGGGCAGCAAATTAAAGCCAACCCTATTTCAGAATGGGCAAAGACCAACGGTATTCCTTTGTTGACTCCCGAAAAAATTGGCGATGCTGAATTAACGTGGTTACGTACGCAAGAGATTGATTTGATTATCGTGATGGCATATGGCCATCTATTAAAACAACCTCTCTTGGATATTCCCCCTCTTGGAGCCATTAATTTCCACGTATCGCTATTACCCAAATACAGAGGAGCCAGCCCTATTGCAACAGTGATCGCAGAAGGAGAATCCGAGACAGGCGTCTCCCTGATGAAAATTGTCCTAAAAATGGATGCTGGTGGTGTTTTAGCTCAAGAAAAAGTGCTTATTTCGCCATCCGAGACCACTGAAACTTTGAGCAAAAAGTTGTCCCTTGCGACAGTAACACTCGCTCAAAAGTATTTATCAGAGGTATTGTCAGGCAATGGAACTTTCTCCGAGCAAGATGACTCCCAAGCTTCATATTGCAGAATTATCCATAAAGAAGACGGCGGGTTGGATTTTTCAGCTCCAGCAAACGTCCTTGAGCGCCGCATCAGAGCTTTACAACCCTGGCCAGGAGCCTTCTTCGATTGCAATGAGGTAAGAATAAAAATCAAAGAAGCCTTTGTTATGCAAAGCGTTACAAGCACAACGCCTGGAGAAGTTGTGAAAGGAGCTAACAATGCACTATGCGTAGCCACTCAAGAGGGAACTCTCTGCTTCACAAAACTCCAACGCCCGGGAGGGAAGATGCTAGATGCCGAATCCTTTTTACGCGGATTCCCCATTCCCCCAGGCGAAAAGTTGATGGGCTTTCCACTAAAGCCCCTGGTAAGGTAATATGGAAGCCCCTAAAAACTGTGGAGAAACTGCGCCCTAATAAGCTCTTGCAGAACCTGTTAGGGTGCAGACGTCGTTCAACAAAACATCTCCCAAAATCCTGTCTCTTTGCGCGAAAAAAAGTCTACACTTTTTGATTCGTGCACTATCGCTTTTCTTTGGAAAGCGCGATTTTTTATACGTTTTTTCTTTTCTCGTGAATCGCAACTTGTCTCTACTTGACGTACGTTGAGCCCGTTAGCGACTGCAGTCAAACAACGTTTGACGACGTTTTTCACTCATCTGTTTATTCAAAGAATTCAGATTTCTATGCAGCAGAAGTGTCAAAAACGAGTCAAACAAGGCGACAAAGGAGTGCGGGCGAGGCGTACTGACGTACGTTGAGCCCGTTAGCGACTGCGGTCAACGACGTTTGACGACGTTTTTCACACTTCTGCTACGCCGTTTAAATAGCAAGACCCCCATAAAAGGGGTCCCTGCTTTATTTAGGATTTGTATTGTTTCTATCCAATTAGCTTGAGGGCTATTTGAGGAGAAGCATTTGCTTGAGCCAACATGGCAGTACCCGCTTGTGATAGTATTTGGAACCTAGCGAAAGCGGTTGATTCTGAGGCAATATCAGTATCAGCGATACGGCTATTTGCTGCTTGCAAGTTTGTCGCATTAATCGACAACATGCTGTTTGCAAATTGTAATCTGCTGGATTGAGCACCGTTAACAGCTCGAGAAGACGCCACAGTTGCAATGGCATTCGTAACCGTTCCGATGGATAATCCACTCAGAGCAGAGGCACCAGTGATACTAGTTACATTGGAGCTAAGGTCTGAAGCAGAAAGAGCAACGGATTGCGAACCATCTTCAGTGATTACTACACTTCCTGGGCTGCTGGAACCAAATAAGCTAACCCCATTGAACTTTTCAGCGGTCAATGCTGTTAACTGTGCCTTTAATTCGAGAAACTCTTTATTGTAGTTCGTCTTATCACTGGCACTCTTTGTAATGTCTCCGTACAAAGATTTCAGTTCAGAAATACGGTTAAGAATGTCTCCCGATGTTTTCAACGCACCATCTTGAGTTTGCAAGAAAGAAATAGCATTACCCACATTTGCTTGGACAGCTGAATTCCTTTTTAAAGCAGACTGCATCTTAACTGACACAGCCAAACCACCTGCGTCGTCAGAGGGGTCTTGAATTCTATTACCACTTGACAACTTCCCTAAGCTTTTTTGCAAAGCTGCATTTGTTACTTGTAACGTCGTTGCTGCACTTGATGCAGCTACGTTTGTATTGATGACTAGAGCCATAAGTCCATCCTTGTTGATGTCGACAACTTCCCTGTTGCCATAGGACCAATTCTTTTAGGCATTGGTGGCCTATCAAAGTAGAGGGCTTTGACTCCTTGTATATCGACCACACTCGCCCCAACTTTAATGTAAAATAGCTCAAAAGAAGTATTTGCCTGAGAGCATAATTTCTTTTGAAAAAAAATGGATTCGGAAGGTCCGCTAAAATTAACTTTACTGCATTGCGCCAAAGTAATACCTTACTTTTGTAAAATAATACCTTTCGAAAAGGAGATTGAACCCATTTGAGGAACCAAGACGGACTTTCCTCATATTTAACTCACTTAATTCCGATTAAACCATTGTGCTTAACAGGACAACGAAGTTCTTGAAAACCAAAGAAAATTGCCCAGGCCTAAACAAAGACTGCATTCAAAAGGAATGGGAGTCTGCACAACTATCTCCATTCCGAACGGTACTCGAAAAGACTTTCGAAAATAAGGCTGAAGAGGTTTTTTCAAGCCTTTCTGGTTCGGATTGTCTCGAACAAGCACTCTCCAGGCCCTACCCTATCATTACGGTTTCGGTTCGCGATAGTTTGTTATGTTTTCATACGGGAAACAGCTGCAAGCAATATACAATATCTACCTCACGGAAAGGCATTTGCTCTATTCTTAACTCTGAAGGAACCCCCTTGGGTCTACACGAAGTTAAAGAGAAATACGGCGCCGGCGCAGAAACAGGTAGTGTCTTTATTGGGAGAAAAGAAATCGGGAAAAAATATTGGGATCTAACTGAACCCGAATTTTTAGGCAAGAACCTTGTAACCACTAGAATCCTTCGTTTAAACGGGCTAGAAATGGAAAAAAACAGGGGAATTTGCCAAAAAAGTGGCCTTAGCTGCGACAGTTTTGATCGCTTTATTTACATACATGGATCAAACAATGAAGACCTTATAGGACAACCTCTTAGTAGTGGTTGCGTCCTTATGAGAAATACAGAAATAATTGAGCTGTTCGATCTAACACCCCTACAGACTTTAGTGTATATTTATAGTTAAATTCATTGAGAATGGAGATGCGGAACCCCTTCTTTTTGAGGGAAGGAAGAAGGATTTTGATTACAAAATGAATTTAAGCCATTGTATACTTCAATGCGAACCGCAAAAACGCCTCGACTGTTAATACATTTCACTATAAGTTTTGGCAATTATATTCACGTATTTTCACAAGGGAAAAATGTCAAAAACAAGGCAAACAAGGGGGAGAAAGGAGTGCGAGCGAGGCGTACTAACGTACGTTGAGCTCGCCAGCGACTGCTGTCAACGTAGTTTGACGATGTTTTTCACATTTTTGCTTATCCAAAAATGAAAACGATTACAACAACCGTCGTATTTGATTTAGATGACACTTTGTACCCAGAAAAGGATTTTGTCATAAGCGGATTCATGGCTGTCGATGAGTGGGTTTGTGCCCATTTGGGAATCAAAGGCTTTTTTCAGCAGGCTCAAGAAGCTTTTGAACAGGGGATCCGGGGAACTATTTTTAACACTGTTTTAGACAAGCTAGCTGCCAACAGATACAACCAACTGACCATCAATGAAATGATTAAAATATACAGAAACCATTTCCCTAAGATCCAGTTGGCGACCGATGCAGAGGAAATCCTCAAAAATTTAAAAGGAAAAAAAAATCTAGCCATCATCACAGATGGGGATTTATCCACCCAAAAAAACAAAGGGAAAGCACTCGATTTAGAAAACAAAATAGACCTCGTTGTCTATACCGATGCCTACGGCCGAGAGAATTGGAAACCGAGTAAGTTGCCATATGAGAAAGTCATGGATCACTTTCACGTTAAAGGCAGCG
>MIDO01000079.1:14184-15121 GCA_001831055.1 Verrucomicrobia bacterium GWC2_42_7
ATATTGGCGATAACCCCTCAAAAGATTTCAAAGGAGCCAACGAACTCGGTTGGCTAACCGTGCGGCTAAGACGCCCCCAATCCCTCCACCGCTTGATTGAAGCCCCCTCCCCAGAATTTGCACCAAAACTTGAAATAAATTCCCTTTCTCTGGTTGATTGGGGGAACTGCTTTTGGTCTCCCAAAAGCGTTCCCCCACCCCCCCTCCGAAAAAGAGGAAATTGCGCAAAAGGGAATTTTTAAAAAATTCCCCTTTGCGCAAATCCTTTTTTCGGAAGTGGCTTTGGGATAGCGACATTTAAGTTATGTAGTAAATTCCATTTCTATTGATAAAGCCGGACTTTTTTAGGAAAATCAATGATGAGGTCTCTTTACATCCTTAAAAATAACCATCTGTTTGTATCAATAGATTTTTAGTTTACCATAACATCAATCAGTTGCCTATTGAATTCCAAGTCAACCTTATTTGTACGTAACACGTTTAAAAAAAACGAGTTACGCTCACAACCTCCTTTTCGGAAGGGGTACGGGAAAACGCTTTTGGGGGACCAAAAGCCGTTTCCCCGAAGATTGAGAGATCACGTTCTTTTTGTTTGCGCTGATGAGATACTTAGCTTATTGATAGTAGCACAAAAAAATAAAAATTTAATCCATAAAATCATGTCCGACGAAATGCAGTTTAATTTCGACCAAGCCAATACCAACAGTGAGCGTGTGATGACGGAGGATAATTATGATGCCTCAAAAATTCAGAAGTTAGAAGGTCTTGAAGGTGTCCGTAAACGCCCTGACATGTATATTGGTGATACGAATGAACGCGGATTACACCATTGCGTATTTGAAATTGTCGATAATTCTATCGACGAGGCGCTTGCGGGACATTGCAAAGACATCAATGTGACGGTACACTTAGATGGTTCCTGTTCTATTGAAGACGA
>MIDO01000079.1:15130-21703 GCA_001831055.1 Verrucomicrobia bacterium GWC2_42_7
TATTCCAGTTGATATCCATCCTAAATATAACATTCCGGCGCTCGAACTCGTTTTAACAAATTTGCACGCGGGTGGAAAATTCGGGAAAGGTGCCTATGTGGTATCAGGCGGTCTGCATGGTGTGGGTGCAAAGTGCGTTAATGCGGTTTCCGAGCGTTTTGAGGTAGAGGTTCGCCGCAATGGTGAGGTTTACCACATGGGCTTTGCAAAGGGCATTACCACGCAAAAAATGACCGTTATTGGGAAGACAAAACGGACGGGAACAAAGTGTACCTTCCTGCCTGACCCAGAGATTTTCCAATCCACTCGGGAATTTAAGTACGATATTTTGGCAAAACGGTTGCGTGAGCTGGCCTTTTTAAATCCGGGCATCCAGATAGAACTGGTTGATGAAAGAATTAATAAATCTGAAGTTTTTCGCTTTGAAAACGGAATATCCGAGTACGTTTCATTCTTGAACAAAAATAAGGTTGTTCTGCACGAAAATCCTATTTCATTTTCTGGAGAAGCGTTTGCCGACGAAACAAAGTCCGATTCTAAGATCTTCGTTGACATCGCCATCCAGTATAATGATACCTACAACGATCAGGTTTATGCCTATGCAAATTCCATTTATAATATAGAGGGCGGTACGCATTTATCCGGGTTCAAAACCGCTCTAACTCGCGTAATCAACGGATTTGCGAAAGCGAACAACTTACTAAAAGAAAAAGACCCTTCCATCTCGGGAGAAGATGTTCGAGAGGGGTTAACAGCCATTATTTCCGTAAAAGTCCCAGAACCTCGCTTTGAAGGTCAAACAAAGACCAAGCTCTCAAACAGCGAAGTAGATGGGATTGTCCAAAAGATACTGGGAGATAACTTAAAATACATTTTTGAAATAGATCCTTCTCTGGCCAGAAAACTCATAGATAAATGCCTAAACGCAGCTAGAGCCAGAGAAGCGGCGAGAAAGGCCAGGGAAACAGTCAGGAAAAGTGCCCTTGCCGGAGGCGGACTTCCTGGTAAACTGGCCGATTGCTCCGAAAAAGACCCCAGCATTTGCGAACTCTACATTGTAGAGGGTGACTCTGCGGGTGGTTCGGCGAAACAAGGCCGCGACAGAAGCCACCAAGCGATCCTTCCCATTCGAGGTAAGCTCCTTAATGTAGAAAAATCAAGACTCGATAAGGTGCTATCTAACAACGAAATCCGCACCATCATCACGGCTTGCGGAACAGGTATAGGCGATGCAGGGGAAGGGGCTTTCGATGCAGAAAAGGCTCGCTATCACAAAGTTATCATCATGACCGACGCGGACGTTGACGGTTCGCATATTCGAACCCTTTTATTGACATTTTTCTTCCGTCAAATGAAAGGCTTGATAGAAAAAGGATACGTTTACATTGCACAACCCCCTCTTTATCGCATCAAGCGGAAGAAACGGGAGCAATATATCGATAACGATGCGGAATTAAACCGGATTCTTCTTGAATTAGGATCGGAAGAAGTGACTCTTATCCGCAAAAGAGACAACCATCAGTTCTCAGGTAATCAACTTACCAAAGTCATTGAATTTCTTTCTCGCATCGAAGTTTTGGGACAAGGAATCACCCGTTATGGCTGCAATTTAAGTCATTATCTAGATCAACATCAACCAAATACATTCTTGCTTCCGAAGTACGTCTCTCGTATCCGTACAGGTAACCAAGAGGAGTTCCGCTTCTTGCTGAATGATGAAGAACGTTCGCGTTTGTATGTGGAATTCGATATTACGGAAGATATTTACGATGGTTCTACGACGCGTGAAATCAATCAAGAGGGTCATGTGGTCAGGCAGAGGATCAACGTTTATGAAATATTCGAAGCAGCACAATTGACGAAAATCCTTCAAGAAATGGGAGGCATGGGCTTAGATATACATCAGTTTATCCGCACTGAGGAATCCCGTTACCTGCTTATCGAGAACATGGGACAAAAGAACGAAAATGAGATACAATTACACTCTGTGTTGGAATTGATAGAACAAATTCGTCTATTAGGGCGTCGGGGTCTTTCCATCCAACGCTACAAGGGTCTAGGTGAAATGAATCCGTCACAGCTCTTCGAAACCACGATGGACCCTCAAAAACGCCGACTCCTAAAAGTCGACATTGCAGATGCTGCCATGGCTGACAGCACCTTCTCTATGTTAATGGGTGAGGACGTCCCATCCAGACGCGCATTCATTGAAGATAATGCGCTAAATGTCTCCTCCCTCGACGTATAACCATAATCGAATAGCCCTATGTATAACGATAAGGAAATTTTACATCCCACTAACATTACAGAAATTATGCAGACTGCGTACATCGATTACTCGATGTCAGTCATTGTTAGTCGTGCATTACCGGATGTCCGTGATGGATTGAAGCCCGTCCAACGTCGTATTCTTTACGCCATGTTGCGCGAGGGTCTTTTTCATAATCGTGCTTTTGATAAGTGTGCGGGTGTGATCGGTGAAGTTTTAAAAAATTACCACCCTCACGGCGATAGTTCCGTCTATGATACTCTTGTCCGTTTGGCTCAGACTTGGGTTATGAGGTACCCACTCATTGATCCCCAAGGTAACTTCGGCTCCATCGATGGTGACTCTGCAGCGGCTTACCGATACACCGAATGTCGCTTAAAGGCAATTGCAGAGGAGATGTTGCGCGATATCGACGAAGACACCATAGACTTTGTCCCGAATTACAAAGAAAGCACCGTCGAACCCTTTGTTCTCCCTGCAGCTGCACCCAATCTTTTAATCAATGGATCCACGGGTATTGCTGTTGGTATGACGACCAACATTCCCCCTCACAATCTTAGCGAAATCATCGACGCAACCTGTGCCATCATCGAAAATCCTAATGTCGCTGTTGATGAATTGTGTAACCTCATCGTAGGACCCGATTTCCCTACTGGGGGAGTGGTGGTTGGTCGCGAAGGTATTCTAAAATACCTCAAAACCGGACGCGGGATCATCAAAATGCGTGGTGTAGCCCACTGCGAAGAACTAAAGAATGGCAAGGAACAAATTGTAATTACACAGATTCCTTATAACGTAAATCGAGCTTCCTTGGTTACCCGTATCGCTGAACTTGTTTCCGACAAAATTATCGAAGAGGTCAGTGATTTACGCGATGAATCAACTCAAGAGACCCGCATCGTTGTCGAACTTAAACGAAACGGAATCCCTCGCGTAGTTATCAATAAACTATTCAAACACACTCCGCTGGAAAGCAGCTTTGGAGTTATTCTTCTTGCCCTGGACAAACAAAGACCGAAGCAGATGAACATCAAGGAGATGCTTGAATGCTATATCGAGCACAGGCGCGAGGTTATTGTTCGTCGTACCCAATTCCGTCTCCGTAAAGCAGAAGAGCGCGCCCACATCTTGGAAGGATACAAGATCGCACTCGATAACCTCGATGATTTTGTAAGAATCATCCGTGCGGCCTCCAATCGCGAAGAAGCCAAAGTCCAATTGATGGGACGTTACCCCATCACAGACCGCCAAGCAAATGCCATTCTTGAGTTACGCCTTTACCAATTGACGGGAATGGAGCGCGGTAAAATCGAAGAAGAGTACAATGGGCTCATGATTCTTATCAACGAGTTACGCTCTATTCTCGAAAACGAAAAGGAACTCCTTGGTCTGATCAAAAAAGAATTGATCGAAGTGAAGGGAAAATACGCCTCTGAGCGCAAAACAAAAATCGAAGCCGCCGAAGGTGAATTTCGAATGGAGGACGTCATAGCCAACACTGGTTGCATCATTTCCGTTACCCATAAAGGATTTATCAAACGCACAGAGATCAGTGAATACCGTTCTCAAAAACGCGGAGGGAAAGGGGTCATCGGGGCCGGCCAATACGATGAAGACTTTATAGAACACATCTTTACCGCCAGCACGCATGACTATATCATGTTCGTGATGAACAACGGTCGCATCTATACGCAGAAAGTTTACGAAATCCCTGAAGGCTCTCGCACCTCCAAAGGACGTTCTATCGTAAACGTTCTCGAATTTAAGGACACTGAAGAAAAGGTAGCAGCCATGATCTGCTTCAAAGACTTCAGCGACTCCATGCACCTGGTCATGTGCACCCGTAACGGTATTATCAAAAAAACCAACCTGGCCGAGTACGCAACCATTCGCAAAGGCGGCTTGATCGGTATCAACATCGATGAAGGAGACCAGGTTATTCAAGCAAAACTCACCACCGGTAACAACGAGTTATTCTTGGTCACCCGCAAAGGGATGTCTATTCGATTCCATGAATCCGATTTCCGCGATATCGGTCGTGCAACGCGTGGTGTTCGAGGCATTCGCCTAAAGTCCGGCGACTTCGTCAAGGCAATGGAAGTCATTGATCCTCATCATACTATCTTTATCACCGGAGAACGCGGTCAAGGAAAGAGAACTCCTTACGAAGAATACCGTATCCAAAGCCGCGGAGGTACAGGTATCATCGCCATAAGAACGGCAGGGGTTTCAGGCGCACTAGGTGTACTTGATACAGATGAAGTCATGCTCTTAACCCATTCTGGCCAATCCATCCGCTTCTTTGTCAAAGACATCCGCGTCATTGGTCGCACAACTATGGGCGTTCGACTGATCAACCTCGATGAAGGGGATAAGATCATAGGAGTCTGCAAAGTCGTTGCGACTGAAGAAGATGCAGAGAAATCAGCAGAAGGAGCCACTGAATCCTCAGCCGTATCCGCCACCATCAAACAAAAGCCCCTCGACGAAGTCATGCCTGAAGACGCCGATCAGTCAGAACTCTCTGACTCCGACGAAGCAGATGAACTTATGGGAGAGTAAGTTAGAGAATGGAGATGCGAAAACCTTTCTTTTTGCGAAAAAAGAAAGGTGGAAATTTCTAAAAACCGCGGGGAAACTGCTTTTGGTCGCCCAAAAACGTTTCCCCGCACCCCTTCCGAAAAGGAGGAGATATGCGCCATAACAATTTCTTTCAGAACTTGTTATGGCGCAAGACGTAGTTCAGCAAAAATATCTCCCCAAAATATCTTCATTTCTCCGAAAATAGGTTTTTTAGGGGTGTCCAGGTTTTCGCTCTTTCCAAAAAACACCTTTAATAATCGCATAATCAAGACCTTACGATTTTTATTATGCGATGAATAAGAAGTCGCCCCAAAACAAAATACTGTATTCATTTTCAATGCCTTTTACTATACCACCTTCGAAACTTAAAATTCTTTTGCTCTCCTCCATTGATCCCGCAGAAAGAGGTTAGTTTAAGTTTTTGAGAAGGCGGGCAAGGTGAGAGTGAGGGAGCGTACCTACGTACGTGACCAAACTCGAATCCGCAGACCAACACACTCAAAACTTAAAATAACCTCTTTCTGCAGTACGTGAGGAAGGATGAGTCCGAAGCCCAACACACTCAAAACTTGAAATCGCGTTTCCTATCAAGGGGAACCCATTTTGGGGGACCAAAATGGGTTTCCCCGGATTTCTTCTCTAATAAAGCCCAAAATAATCCTGAAGAGCTTTCTTAAGAGCATTTTTGAGTAGGGCGTCGTAGGAGAGGTCTTTAATTTCTACAGAGTCGTAGAGGTCGTAGTATGGGCAATCTGGTCCAAATGGCGTGGGAGGCGATGAGGGATCTTGTAGAGAGGGAGAGTCAATTTTTGAGGTTGTGATTAAGATAATGGGCTCGTAGGTAGGAAGCTTAACCGTAATTTCTTTTTGGAATTCTGGAGAACGAGATTTATTGATGATAACTTTAACCTCAACGCTAGATTCTTTATATAAGCAGTAGTAATGAGGACCAAAACCTGGCCAGGGGACGTACACACCTTCTGACATTGTAAATGAAACCACATTCCAATTACACGGAACAACCAAAAATGAATCGAGGAAGATCCCTTGATTTAATTCTCCTAAAATTTCTTTATTTTTGCTTACGACTGCTGACAGTCCTTGATAATAGCAAGCAGCAAAAGGGAAGTCCAACAACTTGAACGACTTAAATTCGGGATAAAGGACATTACTAATTAAGCAAAAAACTATTAGGGGAATTATCTTTTTCATAACAAAACCAGCTCATATGGCAAGGGCAAGTTAAGTCGTAACAACTTGCGATTCGCGATTTCCAAAGAAAAACGATAATGCGCGAACAAAAAACGTGACTTTTTTATTCGCGCAAAGAGGTTGCTTTTTGTAACGACCCTTATTGCCTATGGTATACAGCTTAGGCTAATTATAAAACATAGGCAAGTTAAGAATAGGCAAGTTGCGAAAACCTTTTTTTCGCAAAAAGAAAGGTGGAAGCTTCTAAAAACTGCGGGGAAACTGCTTTGGGTCGCATAAAAGCGTTTCCCCGACAGAAAAAAGTGATTTCAATTTTCGAGTGTGTTGGACATCGGACTCACACTCCCTCACGTACGCATGTACGCTCGGTCGAGTTCGCCTCGTCCGCCTGCTCGAGAAATTGAAATCACCTTTTTCTGAACCCCTTCCGAAAAGGAGAAAATATGCGCCATAACAAGTTCTTTCAGAACTTGTTATGGCGCAAGGTGTAGTTCAGCAAAAATAGTTCA
>MIDO01000080.1:0-1868 GCA_001831055.1 Verrucomicrobia bacterium GWC2_42_7
TGCTCCTTCCATTGCCTTATTTGCATTATTGATATATGCCAGATGGTGCTTCGTGTGGTGAAGCTCCATCGTCTTTGCGTCTATGTGCGGCTCCAGCGCATCATACGCATATCCTAGCTTCGGCAATTCGTATCCCATAAGTAAAAATGTACCAAATTAAAATCTTCCCGCAAGCAGATTCTTAGAAAGGCTTTATTTGGAAAGAAAGGTTGGGGAAAACCCATTTTGGTCACCCAAAATGAGTTTTCCCCAAACCCCTTTCCGAAAAGGAGATATTTTGCGCGACTATAAATTCCTTGCGGAATTTACATTCGCGCAACGATCTCTTGCCTGCCTTCTCAAAATCCTGAACTAAAGTCTTTCTTCGGCATTGAGAGGCTTTGCCTTTGAGAAAGATGGAATATTTTTTAGATTGGAGAATTTTTATCATAAAGGTTGTTTCCTCATCCATCCCGAAAAAAATCCTCTGCGCGATAATAAATTCCACCGGAATTTATTATCGCGCAACGATCTCTTTTTCGGAGGGGGAGTGGGGGAACGCTTTTGGGGGGCCAAAAGCAGTTCCCCCGCATCTACAGTAAAAACCTTAAAAATAGGCTTTTCAACGGGTGGTATTGTGTTAAGATAGGCTCTTTGTTTTTGTTCTGTATTAAAGGTTAAGTGTTTAGTTTTAAATAAGTTATGGATATTACATCTGCTGCAAAGAAGGGGGGAAGCAAGGCCTGGTTTGTTTGGCTGGTTGCCTCGTTGTTTTACTTGTATGAATATTTTGTCCGTGTGACTCCAAGTACGATGCTCCAAGAATTGCAATCTCATTTTGGAGTCGGAGCAGGTGCCTTGTCTGCAGCTATCGCGGCTTATGCCTGGATCTACTCCCCTATGCAACTCTTAGTGGGTGGACTGTTTGACTATTACGGTGGAAGACGCTTGATGATTTTGGCAAGTGTCGTTGTCACAATGGGTTGCTTCCTCGCGATGACGTCATCCCAATCATTGATTTTTTTGAGTGGCGGACGTTTACTACAAGGGTTTGGTTCAGCATTCGCGTTTGTCGGTGTCATGTATTTGGCAACAGTATGGTTCCCCGAAAAC
The DNA here is from genome assembly GCA_001831055.1 of Verrucomicrobia bacterium GWC2_42_7. GTDB lineage: Bacteria > Verrucomicrobiota > Verrucomicrobiia > Opitutales > GWC2-42-7-A > GWC2-42-7-A. The sequence continues at coordinate 1,093 of MIDO01000080.1, forward strand.
CGCTTAGCGTTGCTGTCAGGACTCGCTACCGCCTTGGGGCTTTTGGGAGGAATATTTCAGTCGTTTATATCCAGAGTTGTTGATAGCGAAGGATGGCAAAATACTTGGGGGTTGGCAGGTGTTTTAGGGTTGACAATGACCTTAATCCTATTTTTAGGAGTTCCAAGGTGTTCTTCCCAAGAGAAGGAAACTCGACTACAACACCACAGCGATGGCATCTTTAATTCCTTTGGCAAAAGTTTCTTGGCCGTATTATGCAACCCACAAACCCTAATAATCGGGTTCATCGGAAGTTGTTTGTACCTGCCCGTCATGGTTTTCGGCGATCTCTGGGGTGTCCAGTATATTAAAATGGTCGCGCACGTAACCAAGGTAGAAGCAGCCCAAATTGTGTCGATGCTTTACTGGGGGTGGATCGTTGGAGCACCCCTCTCTGGGTGGTTTTCCGATAAAATCGAACGCCGTAAGCTTCCCATGATGATGGGATGCCTATTGAGTTGCGTCCTCCTCCTCGTCCTTCTCTCCAAAGAATCTATTCCCATCTGCATCGTACACTACGAATTGTACGTCCTCCTCTTTGTCATAGGAATTTGTTCAAGCTCGCAGGTCTCCTGCTTCGTTGCCAGTTTGGAAATCAATCCTTCCTTCGCAAAAGGCATGGCTATCGCCGTTGTCAATATGGTGATCAACTTGTTCGGTGGCGCTTTCCAATACGTTGTAGGTCGACTCCTTGATATGCAAAACCCATCTCACGATCTCTCCCTATACTCCGCCCA
>MIDO01000080.1:1889-2192 GCA_001831055.1 Verrucomicrobia bacterium GWC2_42_7
TGTCCTTCCCATAATGATGTTCCTCGGATTCATCGCCTCACTTTTCATGAAGGAGTCTTATCCTGTTGATAGGTAAGAAAGATGTTATTTTAAGTTTCCAGTGTGTTGGGCTGCGGATTCGGGCTCGGTCACGTACGTATGTACGCTCCCTCGCCCTCACCTTGCCGGCCTTCTGGAAAGCTTAAACTAACATCTTTCTCCAGGGTATGCAAAGAAAGCAAAGAATTTTAAGTTTCGAGTGTGTTGGGCAGCGGATTCACACTTCCTCACGTACGTTAGTACGCTCGGTCGTGTTCACCTTGC
>MIDO01000080.1:2232-3311 GCA_001831055.1 Verrucomicrobia bacterium GWC2_42_7
CCGCCTGCTCGAAAGCTTAAACTAACCTCTTTCAGCGGATAATGAGAAAAGAAGCAAAGGTCGCGTTCCCCTTCTAAAAAGCAAAGCTGACTTTTTCTCGTATCCCCTTTTGAAAAGGAGATTATTACGCGGATAAATATTCCTTATGGAATTTATATCCGCGCAAGCGGGTGTTTTTTGTGTAATTTGTTTGTTTGGATTATGTAAACTTAATTTATTTTTCATAAGATTGGTTTTTTTATATAGATTTTTATAACAGTGTCCTGAGCCGTCACAGAAAGATGTTAGCTCAAGTTTTTTTCGAGCAGGCTGACAAGGGGAACATTTTTTTATTTTTGCTTTCTTTGCACAACCCCGCTGAAAAACTTTAGTTCAGGATTTCGAGCAGGCGGGCAAGGTGAACACGACCGAGCGTACTAACGTACGTGAGGAAGTGTGAATCCGCTGCCTAACGAACTCGAAAACTGAAATAATGTTTTTCAGCAGTACGTGACGGAAGGCGAATCCGCCGTCCAACATACTCGAAAACTGAAATAATGTTTTTCTATCTATTATATCATATGGGGGACACATTCCGTTTGATCCATTTGATCTGTTTGATCTGTTTGATTAAATTTTCTATCCCACTGATTATCAAAGGGCTTTTTTTAAAAAATTATCAAAAACCCTCATTTTTGACCCCAAATGCAATTTTTTTGAAAATTTTTGATAAAATAAAACTGAAAATTTCCTGAAATTGGACACCTATAAAAACTGCGGGAAATCCGCTTTTGGTCCCCCAAAAGCGTTCCCCCGCACCCCTTCCGAAAAGGAGGTAATCTGAGCCATAATAAGTTCTTTCAGAACTTGTTAGAGCGCAGACGTAGTTCAATCATAATATATCTTAAATGCATCTTCATTTTTCGGAAAAATAGGTTTTTTAGAGGCCTCCAATTTCTTATCCAAGAGTGGCTTTCCCCAAAAAACACCTCTTTTATTTATTTTCCCCTTGCGCGGGGGCGGATTTTGAGGAGAATTTGGGGGAATAGAAAGATGGTTTTGTAGAGGCGAATTTTTCTAGAAGCAAAAAAGAAAGCTTT
>MIDO01000080.1:3397-7617 GCA_001831055.1 Verrucomicrobia bacterium GWC2_42_7
AATAAAAAACATCATGGGGAAGAAAGAGAAGAAGGGTGAGCAGGTGACGAAGGTAGCGTTGGCTCCGAGGGTATCGGGGTCGAAGCCATTTTGGTCCTTGCTGTGTGCGACATTTGCGATTTTGATGGTTGCGGCTTTGTGGGATTATCATCCGGGGCAAAGTTCGTTTAACACGACGGCAGTGGGTACTGTGAAGCAGGTTAAGCTCAATGTTGTTGGCGAATTTGGGACGCAATTTGCCTTTCGTTCGATTCGCATATTTGGGTTGGTGGCTTGGATGTTTCCTCTTTATATGGCGTGGTTAGCTTATGTCTGTTTATGCCGATTGGCTCATATTTTAAGTGCATGGAAAGTGAGTCTTTTTGTATTGTCGCTTATTTGTGCCAGTTCCTTTTTGACCCTTTCCCAAGATCATTTGTTGAGCAGCGCGATTGCTCGCAAGGTATCCACCAATTACTTTACGAGTGGGCTGGGTGGCATTTGTGGAAAGTTTTTCTTTTCTCACTTGATGGAGAATTCGTTAGGGGTCTTGGGGAGTGCTTTAGTTACGCTGTTGCTAGGGACGATTGTAACCCTTTTGGCCTTTGCAAATTATACGAATCCGGATCAAGCTTTGTCCTATTTGGGCGGGAAATTTAAGTCGCTGTTCTTAAAGATTCAGAATGCCTTAGAAAATTTTGAAAAAAACACTCGCAAGCCCCAACAGGTTACGCTTGAGGTGGATATGGGCATCAGTGTGAGGGAGCCCATTAAAAGAGCAGCTCCTCTTGAGAAAAATGAGAAAATTGAGAAAAAGATTTCAAAAATAAAAGAAGAATCGGTTCCTGTTCAACCCGTTGAAGAAGAAATACCTGAAGCCGTTCGCCTTAAGATTGAGAAAGAAGAAGCACTGAAATATGACAAACCCCAAAACCAAGTTTCTATCAAAGTAGTTGAAGAAGAAAAGGTTGAGAAAGTAGAAAACTCTATTCCTGAACGCAAAGGGAATTATATATTTCCAACGATCGATTTGTTAAAGGAGGCCCCGGCCGTTCCCGCAGCTTTGGGCGAAAACCATCAAGAAACAGCGCAAGCGTTGGTTACAAAATTGGCAGAATTTGGAGTCGAGGTAACTGTTGAGGAAATCCACACGGGGCCCGTCATCACGCGCTATGAAGTCACTCCTGCCAAAGGCGTTCGCGTCGAAAAAATTCTCAGTTTGGACAAAAATATTGCGTTGGGACTCAAGGCCATATCCGTGCGTATAATGGCTCCGGTTCCCGGAAAAGGTTGTGTAGGTATTGAGTTGCCCAATAAGACCCCCCTTCCTGTTTGCTTGCGCGATATTGTCGAATCGGCAGCGTGGGCTCAGGCTAACGCAGAGATTCCTATCGTGCTAGGGAAGGAAGTTACCGGAAAACCCTTGGTTGCTGACCTCACAAAAATGCCACACCTGTTAATCGCTGGGTCAACGGGTTCGGGTAAGACCGTTTGTATCAATGCCATTATCGCGTCTTTGCTCTACTACTCCAGCCCTGACGACTTGCGCTTCATCATGGTTGACCCTAAGATCGTTGAAATGAAGGTTTACAACGACCTCCCCCACATGCTCATTCCCGTAGTAACGGATCCGAAAAGAGTTCCAGGTGCGCTTAAGTGGCTTATTGGCGAAATGGAACGACGTTATCAAATCTTTGCACAAGTCGGAGCCCGCAATATCGCCAGTTTTAATGCAAAAATAATCAAAGACTTCGATGAAAAAAGAAAAGGCGAAGAGCTCGATCGCGCTTTATCGCCCGAAGAACGGGCTGCCGTCAATGCAGTTGAAGTGCCTAGCGCGTCTCTAGAATTGCCCAAAACCAAGTTGCCCTACATCGTTTGTATTGTCGATGAGTTGGCCGACTTGATGATGGTCGCTCCCGCTGATATCGAAACTTGTATTGCCCGACTCGCCCAGCTAGCTCGAGCTGCAGGGATTCATTTAATTATCGCCACTCAACGCCCGTCAGTGAATGTTATCACAGGTATTATAAAGGCCAACTTACCAAGCCGTATCGCTTTCAAAGTCGCATCCAAGGTCGACAGCCGCACCATCCTCGACTTCGGCGGTGCCGACCAACTCATCGGACGCGGTGATATGCTCTTTGTCCCCCCAGGAACCTCGTCCATCGTCCGCGCCCAAGGAGCCTTCGTTTCCGACGAAGAAATTAACGACATTGTCGAATTCCTGAAACGTAACGGTCCTCCCCAGTTCGCTGAAGACGTTCAACGCCAAATTGAGTCTGATTCCGAAGAAGATGCAAACTACGGCGGCCTTTCAAGAGAAGGCCTCGAAGATGAACTCATCCCCGAAGCCCTCGAAGTTCTTCGGTCCTCGCAACGCGCTTCCACTTCCATGCTCCAACGACGCCTTAAAATCGGTTACAATCGCGCCGCCCGTATCATGGAAATTTTAGAAAAACAGGGCTATGTCGGCCCAGATAACGGCCCCCAACCCCGCGAAATCCTTAAGGAATTGTCTTTTTGAGGTTAGGGGGAGTTTTTTGGGGAAACCCATTTTGGTCCCCCAAAATGGGTTTCCCCAAACCCCTTCCGAAAAGGAGGTATTTCGGAAAAGGAAAATTTTTATAATTTTCCTTTTCCGGACTGGACTTAGGAGAATTGGCATTTATGGAAAATAATATTGTAAAAAAGATATGGTAAACGGAAAATCTATTGATACAAATAGATGGTTATTTTTAAGGACATAAATGAAACGCATTCTATCGCCTGAGAAAAATCGCAAGATTTTGATTAGGCGATCGTTAGTTTTTCTTTGGAAGGTTCCGGAAACCTTTCTTTTACCTTAAAAAGAAAGGTTTCTGGAAAGAGAAAGAGCATTTTATAATAAAACGGCATGAATATATTTTTTCATATATCTAATGAGTTAGAGGGATTGATTAAAGCTGCGGCTGCTGGATTGTCGGAGTTTGACGAACGTTTTTATCCGGATCTTCGCATTGCTGAGCCTAAATTTGGAGATTTTCAGGCTAATGGTGTTTTACCTTTTGCTAAATTGGTGAAGAAAAACCCTCGCGAGTTAGCTTCCGTTTTGGTTCAAGCACTCAAAGAAAAAGATTTTGGTAATTTTATTTCGATTGATATTGCTGGGCCTGGTTTTATCAATTTTAAACTGAGCCCCCAGTTTCTCTTTGCTTGGTTGCAAAATTACCGAGATGAAACGTGTTATAAGGCAGCGTCTTCTTCTCTTTATCAGGGAAAAACGATTGTGGTAGATTATTCTTCTCCCAATACGGCCAAACAAATGCACATTGGCCATATCCGCTCTATGATTATCGGAGAAGCCATTCGTCGTATTTTTTGTTTTTGTGGCGCTAATGTTATTAGAGACAACCACATCGGTGACTGGGGAACCCAATTTGGCATAATTATTATGGCTATTAAGCGGTTGCATTTTGATCTCGATAATTGTCAGAATGATCCTCTTTCCGCTCTCGAACATATTTATAAAGAAGGAGCTAAGCTCTCTAAAGAAGACCCTACTGCTCTCGAGGAAGCTCGCAAAGAATTGGTTAAGTTGCAACAAGGGGATTCAAAAAACCTTGGCTTGTGGAAGAAAATCAACGACATCTCTTATAAGGCGTTCGATGCCATTTATAAACAAATGGATGTGCACTTCGACTATGTCTTGGGAGAATCCTTTTATCGCGACAGGGTTGATCGCATTTATAAGGAACTTGCGGACACACAAATAGCTGAAGAAAACCAGGGCGCCCTCGTGGTCTTTCACCACGAACATCCGCGATTCAAGGATCAACCTTTTATTATTCGCAAATCAGACGGGGCTTCTAATTACGCCACCACCGACCTCGCTACTGTCCTTTATCGACAAGAGGAATTCAAAGCCAATGAAATCGTCTATGTCACCGATGGACGCCAACAAGATCACTTTCAACAACTTTTCTTGACCACAGAAAAATGGTTCAAAGCAACTAATCGCCCCATGCCCATCCTCAAACACGTTTGGTTTGGCACTATCTTGGGTGAGGACGGAAAAGCCATTAAAACGCGTTCCGGCGAGTCCATCAAACTTAAAGATCTCCTTCAAGAAGCCATCGATCGCGCACAGATTATCGTCAATGAAAAAAGTCCCGAATTGGCAGATGAGGAACGTAAAAATATCGCTCGAGTCGTCGGTCTTGCGGCTGTCCGTTACGCCGATTTGTCTCAAAACCGTACTT
>MIDO01000080.1:7665-11895 GCA_001831055.1 Verrucomicrobia bacterium GWC2_42_7
TGCCATTTTTAACAAGGCAAACATCGCGGTCGGCGAGTGCGAAGAGGCTGCCATCTGTTTCGAGACGGAAAATGAAATTGCTTTAGCCCGCAAACTTGTCAGCTTTCCCTCTGTTCTCGACCAAGCCATTTCTGATCTTCAGCCCCACCTCCTCTGTACCTACCTCTACGAGCTTGCCGGTTCTTTCTCGTCTTTCTATAAAGCAGATCGGGTCATTGTTGATGAAGCTCCCATCCGCTCTCGGAGGCTCATCCTCTGTGCACGAACCCTCTCCCTCCTTGAGACAGGGTTGCATTTGCTGGGGATAGAAACCCTCAAACGAATGTAGGCTGAAAGATGTTATTTTAAGTTTCGAGTGTGTTCGACTGCGGACTCGAGCGCGGTTACGTATTTAAATACGCTCCCTTGCTCTCGCCTTGTCCGCCTGCTCGAAAGCTTAAACTAACATCTTTCAGCGGGGTTGTGCAAAGGAAGTAAAAGTGTATTAGTTTTGCTTGCCTGCTCAAAAATTGAAGGGGTGTTTTTCAGGGAGATTGAATAAACAAAATCACCTTGTCCGCCTGCTCGGAAAAACATGGGCTAATCCCTTTGCGCGTAACTAATTTTTTAAAAATTAGTTACGCGCATTATCTCCTTTTCGGAAGGGGTTCGGGGAAACGCTTTTAGGCGACTAAAAGCCGTTTCCCCGACCTTTTAATAAAAAACAATTGAAGAAAAAGCGGAGGGGGATAGGATGGGGAGATGGAAACAAAGAATCGGACGCTGGTTAGGTGGGTAGAGGGGGTTGTTGAGCTGTGTAAGCCGGAGAAGGTTCATTGGTGTGATGGGACGCAGGGGGAGGCGGATACTCTTTTTGAGGAGATGATCAAGGGAGGCGGTTGTGTTCGGTTGAATCCGGATAAGCGGCCTAATGGTTATTATTTCCGTTCGGACCCGAGGGATGTTGCGAGAGTAGAGAGTCGGACTTTTATTTGTTCGAGGAAGAAGGAAGATGCGGGTCCGACAAATAATTGGGAAGACGCACTGGAGATGAAGGCCCGATTGAATGGGCTTTTTGAGGGTTGTATGCGAGGGCGTACGTTGTATGTGATTCCCTTTAGTATGGGACCCATTGGTTCGCCCCTTTCTCAGGTCGGGGTCGAGCTTACGGATTCTCCGTATGTCGTTGTGAGTATGCGTATTATGGCGCGTGTTGGGCAACAGGTGCTGGATGCCTTGGGTGAAAATGGCTTTTTTGTTCCGTGTTTGCATTCGGTGGGGCGTCCTTTGCTGGAAGGAGAGGAAGATGTCCCTTGGCCGTGTAATCCTGAAAATTTGTATATTGTTCATTTCCCTGAGGAGAGGAGTATTTATTCTTTTGGTAGTGGTTATGGCGGAAATGCGTTGTTGGGAAAGAAATGCTTTGCATTGCGTATAGCTTCAAATATGGCGCGCGATGAGGGTTGGTTGGCTGAACATATGTTGATCCTTGGAGTGGAAGACCCTGATGGAAATAAAACGTATGTGACGGCGGCCTTTCCTAGCGCTTGTGGAAAAACGAATTTCGCAATGATGATTCCCCCTAAGGCAATGAATGGGTGGAAGGTAACGACAGTTGGAGATGATATCGCGTGGATCAAACCGGATAAGGACGGGGTTTTACGAGCGATTAACCCGGAATCGGGCTTTTTTGGCGTTGCGCCAGGGACCTCTTATGAGACAAATCCCAATGCGATGGAATGCTGTCGCCGGGATTCCATTTTTACGAATGTTGCTTTGACCGACGATGGCGATGTCTGGTGGGAAGGCATGACAAAGACACCACCGCATCACTTAATTGACTGGCAGGGACGCGATTGGAGCCCCGATTGTGGACGTACTGCCGCCCACAGCAATGCCAGATTTACAGCGCCAGTGAAAAATTGTCCGTGTCTAGATGAAGCTTTTGAGGATCCTTATGGGGTGCCTATAAAAGCGTTTATTTACGGTGGACGCCGAATGTCAGACATTCCCCTTGTCTTTCAGGCCTTTGATTGGGTTCATGGCGTCTATACCGGAGCAACCATGGGATCCGAGCGCACGGCTGCAGCAGAAGGCAAACAGGGAGAACTCAGACGTGATCCCATGGCCATGCTCCCTTTTTGCGGGTACCACATCGCCGACTATTTTGGTCACTACTTGGAAATGGCCAAACAGGTCAAAGAACTTCCCTTAATTTTCCACGTAAATTGGTTTCGCAAAAACCCACAAGGACAATTCTTATGGGCGGGTTTTGGGGAAAATATGCGCGTCTTGCGGTGGATTGTCGAACGCGTAGAGGGAAAAGCGTCCGCAAAAGAAATAGAAATTGGCTGGATTCCTCGCTACGAAGACCTAGATTGGCGCGGACTCGATTATACGGAATCCCAATGGAACGAGCTCATGTCTGTCAACAAGACCCACCTCAGGCAACAAACCCTGCAAGCTTCAGAATTCTTCTCACTCCTCTATCACAAACTCCCCAAAGAACTCTGGCTCCAAGAACAGATCCTCCTCGCCAAGCTATCCTAAGGGGATTTTTTCAGGAAACTGCTTTTGGGTAACCAAAAGCGGTTTCCTGAAATTTTTAATTTTTTATATTTTAGTGTTGATGATATAAAAATAATAGTTCTATGTTTGTATCTCAGCACTGATGATATGAAAAAAATAATTTTATGTTTTTATTTTTGTTTATCAAAAAGAACCAATTTATTGCAATCATATTAACAATACTTCTTACGACTAGCGTTTTTGCAGTCAGAGAAGGTGAAAAAAAGGATAAAGGCGACCAAGAGGGTAGCCATTCTGCGTCAAGTTCTACTGATACAGGAGTTGCCTTGTTTTCTTTTGGCGGTCAATACGTTTTTAATGAGATAGCTCAATCCATTTCACTTAAAGACCTTCTCCTTTTATCCCAAACTTGTAAACGTGCGCATCAATGTGTCCATACTTATCTCCTTGATGTTACAAGATCCTTTCATTGCGGAAAAGACTCCACAGAAACTTTTAAGACTTTTCTAGATAATAATAAATTGGTTCGCTGCTTGAAGCTAGAGAGGGTCGATGATCGTTACATCCAGACACTAAAGGATGCAAATTTAATATATTTGTCTTCTTTAAACTTAGAACATTGCTTCAACCTCACGAATGCTAGCATTCCCAACCTTCCAAGATACTTAACTTCATTGAATTTGGGAGTCTGCCTCAACCTCTCTGATGTTTGCATTAAGGATCTCCCGGAAGGCCTAACTTCTTTGAGTTTGAGCGGCTGTATCATTCATCCAGCTGCTGCCATTTCAAACCTTCCAAGAGGCCTAACTTCATTGGATTTAATGGCCTGGGACTTCACGGGTGTTTGCATTAAAGATCTCCCGGAAGGCCTAACTTCCTTGAGTTTGAGGGGCTGCAACCTCTCTGGTGTTTGCATTAAAGATCTCCCGGAAGGTCTAACTTCCTTGAGTTTGAGCGACTGCAACCTCTTTGGTGTTTGTATTAAAGATCTCCTGGAACGCATAACTTCCTTGAGTTTGAGCGGCTGCAACCTCTCTGGTGTTTGCTTTAAAGATCTCCCGGAAGGCCTAATTTCCTTGAGCTTGAGGGGCTGCAACCTCTCTGGTGTTTGCTTTAAAGATCTCCCGAAAGGAATAACTTCCTTGAGCTTGAGGAGCTGCACCCTCTTTGGTGTTTGCATTAAAGATTTCCCGGAAGGCCTAACTTCCTTGAGCTTGAGGGGCTGCACCCTTTCTGGTGTTTGCGTTAAAGACCTCCCGAAAGGCCTAACTTCCTTGAAGTTGAGCCTCTGCAAACTCTCTGATGTTTGCTTTAAAGACCTCCCAAAAGGCTTAACTTCCTTGAAGTTGGACTACTGCAGCTTCAAAGATGGATGGGTCAGGAAATTAGAATGCGGTCCCTCGCTTTCCATTAAGAGGTAGCGTTAGCGGCAATCGGAAATGGGCAAGGTGAGCAACCCCAGAGGAGCGTACTGCAGAAAGAAGTTAGTTTAAGCTTCGAGTGTGTTGGGCTACGGATTCACATTCGGTCACGTATTTAAATACGCTCCCTCATGTTCACCTTGCCCGCCTGCTCGAAAGCTTAAACTATAGTTGATCCTATTGAGAGTCGAGGCGCTTTTGCGGTTCATATCGAAAGATGTAATGATCGAATCCTATTTGGCGACAAAATCTGTAAGATTTTGGTCGCCAAATCATTGGTTTTTCTTGGAAAGGTCGCGGA
>MIDO01000080.1:11927-12236 GCA_001831055.1 Verrucomicrobia bacterium GWC2_42_7
TATTCTCAATCTGTTTAACTATAACCTCTTTCTGCGAGGGTTATGCAAAGGGAGCAAAAGGGATTTTAAGTTTCGAGTGTGTTGGACATCGGACGCACACTTCCTCACGGTATGTACGCTCGGGCGTGTTTGCCTCGTCTGCCTTGAACTTGCATTTTTACGCGGCAATAAAATTTATTGAGGAATTTTATTGCCACGCAAGACTCTCTTTTTGAATGTGATTTAGGAAAAACGGCATTTTAAAAGCAACCTCTTTGCGCAAACAAAAAAGTCACGCTTTTTTATTCGCGCATTATCGTTTTTCTTTGG
>MIDO01000080.1:12249-12497 GCA_001831055.1 Verrucomicrobia bacterium GWC2_42_7
CTCTCCATAAAATTAACTATAACCTCTTCTGGGGGACCAAAAGCAGTTCCTCCAAAACACACACTACACCCTATGATCAATGAAATTTTAGATATTTTTTATCCGAGGAACTGTGTGGTTTGCGGGGGTGCTGTTGAAGGGGAGGGATGGTACCTGTGTGACGCGTGTTTTAAGGGAGTGGAGATTGTGGGGGATCCTTATTGTGATTCCTGTGGCTATCCATTTTGGGGGAAGGTGGAATACGAACA
>MIDO01000080.1:12549-12791 GCA_001831055.1 Verrucomicrobia bacterium GWC2_42_7
CGGACGGGCTTTTTGTTAAAAGGGGCGGGGCGGGATCTTGTTCACGAAATAAAGTACAATCGGGGGCTGTTTTTGAAAAAAGACATCGTGAACATTATAAAAAAAATTCCCAGTCTTTTGGATTTTGTAGAGGGAGCAATCGTGGTTCCTGTGCCTTTGCATTTAAGAAAGAAGCGAGAGCGTGGATTTAATCAAAGTGAGTGGATTGCTGGGATTTTTAGGGAATTAGGGAACGATGTGAG
>MIDO01000081.1:0-4230 GCA_001831055.1 Verrucomicrobia bacterium GWC2_42_7
TAGATTTTTAGTTTAGTATATATGCTATTAACTATATAATGATCACGTCTATTTTGAGAGACATAGTGGAAAAGCAAAAAGCCTTTCTTCTTGGAGGAAGAAAGGCTTTTGCGCTATTAAAAATATTAATAAAAGTTAACGCTTGGAGAATTGGAAACGTTTGCGTGCTCCTGGACGGCCTGGCTTTTTACGTTCCTTGCTACGAGAATCACGTGTCAATAATCCTTCTTTCTTAAGGGGAGCACGTAATTCAGTGTTCATCAATTGGAGTGCTCTTGCTATGCCGTGAGAAATGGCTCCAGCTTGTCCCGAAATCCCTCCGCCATCAACAGAAACCATAACATCGACAGATTTCTCCATGTCGACTGTTTTTAATGGTGCCAAAATGGCATTGGTAACGCCCTCAATGTTGCAGCAGAATTCAGGTAGCTGTTTTTCGTTGATGGAAAAATTCCCATTACCAGCTTTAATTCTAACACGCGCAACAGCTGTTTTACGACGACCTGTTGCTGTAAAAATTTGTTCTTTTGCAGATGCCATATGTTTTTAGGAATTTAGTGGAATTGGATTTTGTGCAGCGTGTGGGTGTTCCGAGCCGGCATACACTTTCATCTTGGTTATCATATTGTGAGCAAGCTTATTTTTTGGCAACATTCCCTTTACTGCATGTTCAATAATGTATTCGGGATTCTTTTTACGAAGAGAGGCCAGTGTGCGATACTTTTCTCCGCCAACATAACCGGAGTAAGTCATGTACTCCTTTTCTTCTTTCTTTCCCGTAACTTGAATCTTTTCAGCATTAATTATTACTACAAAATCTCCCGTATCAACGTGTGGGGTATAGGTAACCTTGTGACGCCCTCGAAGAATATTCGCAACTTTCACGGCCAAACGTCCCAATATTTCATTGGAAGCGTCAACAACGTACCACTTCCTACTCACTGTTTCTTTATTTGCTAAAGTCGTTTTCATGGAAATTTAAGGAAGCCGAGACTACATTGCCATTGTCTCTTGTCAACAAGTTTTTCCTTTTTTTAAAAAAATTTATAGAGTACGCCTACTCCTATTTCTTTTTTTATACATAGCATGGGCAATAAAAATCGTTACAAAAATCACTCCTTTGTGCGAACAAAAAGTGTAGTCTTTTGTTCGCGCACTATCGCTTTTCTTTGGAAATCGCGAAAACTTTTCTATACTTTTTCTCGTTTCTCGCGAAAAGAAAGGTTTTCGCATTAACTCCCTATGTTATATGAGTGTCCTTTAAAGAGATAAATTCTTGAAGGGAGAGCGTGGGGATGCCCAGCTCTTGCGCTTTTTGGACCTTAGATCCTGGGTCTGAACCGACAATGAGGTAATCGGTTTTTTTAGTGACTGTGTCAACGGTTAGTCCCCCCACCGACTCAATCATGCGTTTTAGTTCCTCTCGTGGAAGGTTTGGAAACATTCCAGTGATGACAAATTTCTTTCCTTTTATGGGAGATGACGCTTCAGCGAGGGTTTCAACGCGATCCATGCACACTCCGCTAGAACGCAATTGATTGAGGATGTGGAGATTGTCTGTGTTTTCAAAAAACGCGCGGATGCTTTTCGCTACGGTTTCTCCTATTCCACTTGCTTGCATAAGCGTTTCCATGGATGCATTGCATAGAGAGTCTATGTTCTTGAAGAAATTTGCGAGTTCTTTAGCACTTTGAGCTCCAATGTGTTGAATCCCAAGGCCATGTAATAAACGCCAGAGTTCGTTGTTTTTGCTCGCTTGGATAGAATCGTATAAGTTTTTTGCAGACTTATCTGCAACTTTATCTAGAAGGAAAAAATCTTCTATTTTTAGGTTATACAAATCTGCAATATTCGACACGAGCCCTCGAGTAACCAGTTGATCAACAATGGAGACTCCTAAGTTGTTGATATCCATTGCTTGTTTTGAGGAAAAGTGTAAAATGCGCCGGCGGACCTGTGGAGGACAGCTTGCATCTGGGCACCGCCAAGCAACTTCTTCTGGTAACCGCACCACGGGACTACCACAGGCTGGGCATTTTGTGGGGAATGGGTAAGGGGCAGAGGTGGGTAATCTTTTATCCCTTAAAACACCCACAATGGCAGGAATCACTTCACCAGCTTTCTCAATTAAAACGGTATCTCCTACCCGGACATCTAAGCGCGCAATTTCATCGGCATTATGTAGGGTTGCTCTTGAAATCAGGGAACCAGAATTCGTAACGGGTTCCAATTCAGCAACTGGGGTCAGTACGCCTGTACGGCCGACTTGGATGGTAATTCCCTTCAACATCGTTTCGGAACGTTCAGGGGCAAATTTATAGGCAATGGCCCCAAGAGGGACTTTCGAGGTAGCTCCTATTGTTTTTCTTAAAAATAAGTTGTCAATTTTGACAACGGCTCCATCTGTCCCATAAGAAAACGTTTTTCGAATAAAGTCTAATTCTTGAATGTAGGACCATACTTCGTTGATATTAAAAGCCTTCCAGAATTTTTCCTGGTGAGGAAGTCCCCATTTTTCGATAACATTATGGACATTCTCTTGTGTTTTAAAAAGGTCTTCTGCGGTAGGTTCACAATAACCGATATCGTAAAAAATGATTTTCAAATTACGTTCGGAAGCCTTTTGCGAATCCAATAATTTGACTGTCCCTGCTGCCAAGTTACGCGGATTTGCATAGGGTTCTAAACCTTCTTCTTCTCTCTCCAGATTGATACGTAAAAAATCCTGATTGTTAATAAAGATTTCTCCTCGGATTTCAATAAATGGGGGGATGTTGTCTCCCTTAAGGGACTGAGGTAGTCCAACTATTGTATCAATATTATGGGTAATATCATCGCCTTCTATTCCATTTCCTCGAGTTAAAGCCCGGACCAACTGACCCTTTTCGTAGGTCACACTTACAGCCACTCCGTCAATTTTTGGTTCGATAACGTATTCAAGTGCATTAAATTGTAGGTTTTTTCGCGAACGTTTATCAAATTCAAACAACTCTGTCTGATTGTATGTATTGGCCAGACTAAGCATGGGTTCGCGATGAGGGAGTGTCACGAATCCTTCAATGCGGTCATCTCCGACTTTTTCTTCTGCAATTTTCCAATCCGGATGTTTCGATTGTAAGTATTGCAATTCACTTTTTAGACAATCGTATTCAAAATCAGAAATTTCTGGCGATGCACGACGATAATAAAGCTCATCGTGATAAGCAACTTGCTGAGCCAAACGTTTATACCTTTGGTATTCATTATGATTTCTATTAGAGTTCACGCTTGCAAGATAACTTGTATAGGGTTATTATAATGGGCAGAGGGTGTTAATAGTTTATCTACTGGCAAACATAAGACGCTATCGATTTAGTTTCAATAAGGAAGTCGCAAAACAATGTTTTTTCAAAGACAGGAAAGGGCTTTTGGGGAAGGCAGGTTTTATCGCGAACCGAAAATCTATTGATACAAACAGATGCTTATTTTCATGCACATGAATAAATCCGATCGCTTCTGGCCAAACAAATTCGAAGAATTTTTAAGAATTTTTTGGCCCGATCTTTGTTCTTTCCTAAAAAGTTCGGAGCTCTTTTCTTTTTCCCTCAAAAGGAAAGTCCGGCATTATCAATAGAGATTTAATTTATAGTAAAACGCATTGAAAATGAATACAGTATTTTATTTTGGGGCGATTTCTCATCCATCGCATAATAAAAACCGTAAGGTTTTGATTATGCGATTATTAAAAGTGTTTCTTTGGAAGGTTCAGAAAGCCTTTCTTTCTGAGGGGAAGAAGGGTTTCCGCGTATCTATTCTCAATGCTATTAACTATACTATATGAGTCCTGAAAAAACAAGTGTACCTGCCAACCTGAATCACGCCATTCGTGCTTCGACTGACAGCATTGTCAGCATAACAGAAGTGCTGATCGAAACAAGCCTCACGGAAAGCCAAAAAAATCATCTGCTGACAATTCAGCACTCTGCACGTGCACTCGTATATCTATTCAATGATGTACTAAGCTTATTAGATGTAAAAAAAGAATCCCCAAAAAATAAGGAAACTGCCGTTTCTGTCGAGCTTCAGAATGGAGGAAATCCTCTCCCTGAAACCAAAAAATCTTTCGGAACCCATGTGTTATTGGTTGAAGATAATGAGATTAATCAAAAAACAGCAATGGCCATGCTAAACAAATTTGGCTGCACCTTTGATTTGGCGAAAAATGGAAAAGAAGCAGTCGAATGGGTTAAG
>MIDO01000081.1:4275-5015 GCA_001831055.1 Verrucomicrobia bacterium GWC2_42_7
ACAAAAGAAATACGAAAACTTCTTCGTTGGCATCCAACTATTATCGCGATGACAGCAAATGCGTTGTATAGTTCACAACAAGAATGCTTGGCTGCAGGGATGGATGATGTCCTCCTTAAGCCGGTTTCTTTAAATGCACTCTGCAATACCTTAGAAAAATTCGCTAGCCAAGATACTTCAGCCGTTCACATCATGCAAGAAATGCCCACTCCTTCTTTTCCTCGGCCTAGCTCTAATCCAACAACACAACCACCCATCCTTAATCCAATACCCATTTTGGAGGTTTCGGGGAATGACCCAATCATCATCAATCAATTTATAGACACTTTTAATGAGCAAATGCCTTTACAGATGGGCGACTTGAAAGACTCGTTAAAAAAAGGAGACTGGGAATCGGTTAAGGCTCATGCTCACAAAATTAAGGGTTCTGTTTCCTACTTTGGCGCGGAGCGCTTGATTCATCGAATGAAACAAATAGAATCCGCAATTAAAGAAAACAACGTCTTTGATTGCCCAAACCTCATCGAACAATCCTTCAAAGACTTTGAAGATGTCAAAGATGCTATCAAGAAAACAGATTGGAATTCATATAAACCGAATAGGGGATAAGGAAACCTAGGGACCTCTAACAACTTCAGTGAAAACGCTTTTGAACCCCCCGATTCCCTTGAAAAGAAGGTTTTTCGTCGGAAAGCATGAGTTCAATATTTTGAGTGTGTTGGACGTCGGATTCACATTCG
>MIDO01000082.1:0-2378 GCA_001831055.1 Verrucomicrobia bacterium GWC2_42_7
GGATCAAGCTTACGGCCTCAGTTGGGAAGGGCTTCATGCACCCTCAGACCAAGTTACCTACCAAGCAGATGTGGTTAGCTCCCGTGGCACAGCCGTTGCTGATGGGTGTGGGACCGTAGCACGTACGAGCGCAGGAGATCTGGCTGCCCAGTTCGCTATTAGTGTTTGGGATGACTTGTATCCCCACATCGTAGACGCCCCCTCGTGCAAAGTTGTTATGCAGAAAATAGGGGAAGCGCTAACCTCAAAGCAGGAAGGAGCTAGGTTTGAGACGGCTTTCTCTGGGGCAAAGCATGTGGGTGATAAATGGATTGTTGCAAATTCTCTAGACTGCCAATCGCTTATTATACGTGAGGGAAAACTAATTCCTGTGGCTCCTGAAAAAGAACAAGGAAAACATGCAGAGAATTTTTATGAACACATAAGATCTTCTAAGAGGATAGCGGATGAGGCAATAAAGGGAAAACTATTAGCTCTATTGTATCCAGATGGAGAGCCAGAAAAAGGAACAGAGACAGCTTATCATGTCCAACAAAAGATAAAGACTTTCTTAGATCAAAAAGAAAATAGTTCTTTATCTGAATCCATTAAAAAAGAATGGGACTTCTACGGAGACAAATGGGCGGTTCCTTCGAGTGATCCTTTGGGGTCGGACAACCCAAATGTAAAGGTAGAAGGCACTTATAGAGTTGAGGAAACAGATTATAAACGCGGAGACCAAATCCTTTTAATAAGCGATGGTATTGAAAAGGTCCTTTCCTTTAGTGAGATGCAATCAATCGTTGTTGCTCATCCCACTCCAGAAGCTGCTTCAAAGGCTATAATGGAAGAGGTAAAGAAGCGACAAAATGAGTTGCTTTCGGAGGCCGCAAAAGAACACTCAGATAAGGATACTGCTCTCATCCTTACCGGTAAATTTGATAATGCATCGGTTGCTGTCGTTCAGTAAAAACCCACAAACCTTCAAAAAGAAACCTTGCGCAGGTATAAATTCCGCAAGGAATTTATACCTGCGCAAAAACATAAAAAACTCCTTTTCGGAAAGAAGGGCTTGGGGAAAACCCATTTTGGCCCCCCTAGAGATAGTCGCTTCTCATGGGGACGAAGGAGACGGATAGGGTGCCTTCGAGTTGGAGGCCGTTGGAGGTCTTTTGGAGGATCTGGAGACGTTGTTCGTCTCGTCCAACAGGGATAACGAGTCGGCCGCCCTTTTTAAGCTGAATAATCAGTGGATGTGGAATTTGCGGCGCAGCAGCTGTAACAATAATTCCATCATACGGGGAATGTTCTGCCCAGCCCTCATAGCCATCGCCGGCCTTTACTCTCACGTTCGAGTAACCTAATCGCCTGAGCCGCTTTGTTGCTTCAACTGCCAAATGCGGTTCATTTTCAATCGAATACACTTTCGATACCAACTGCGATAATATGGCAGCTTGGTACCCCGAGCCCGTCCCTATCTCCAAAACACGATGGTTCGGCTTCAGTCGCAATGCCTGTGTCATAAATGCGACTATATACGGTTGCGAGATCGTCGCCCCAAACCCAATGGGCAATGGACGATTTTCATACGCCCAGCTTTTCTGTTCCTCCGGGACAAACTCCTCTCGAGGGACTTCGCTCATTACTTCCAGTACCTCCCTGTCCCAGATCCCCATCGCCACCAGTTCTTCTATCAATTCTTCCCCCATATCTAGTTAGACGCTTGGGGATTTCTAAAAGATTCGGGGAAACTGCTTTTGGTCCACAAAAAAGCGATTTCCCCACAGAAAGCGTGAGTTCTGTTTTTGAGAGTGTTGGCCGTCGGACTCACAGTCGGTTACGTACAGATGTACGCTCCCTCCTGTTCGCCTTGTCCGCCTTCTCAAAAACAGAACTGACGCTTTCTGGCACCCCTTCCGAAAAGGAGATCGTTGCGCAGCTATAAATTCCGTAAGGAATTTATGGCTGCCCAAGGTCGGATACTTCTAAAATCCTATTTCTTTAGAAAAATATTTTTTTGAGTGAAGGTGTTAATAATTATTAACTTGCGCGTAACTAATTTTATAAAAATTAGTTACGCGCATAATCTCCTTTTCGGAAGGGGATTGGGGAAACCCATTTTGGGTGACCAAAATGGGTTTCCCCAAAGGTCCCCATCTTTCTTTCGACCAAAAGCAGTTTCTCCAAAAAAAACTTGAGTTGTGATGAAATTTCTTTGAATCTAGTGGCAAGTGATCGGGTCCTATGCAATGAAGAACCGGTGAACCCCGCCAGATCTGGAAGGAAGCAACGGTAGCCTAGGGTCTCATGTGCCGTAGGGTGCCTGATCACCCCGCAGAAAGATGTTATTTTAAGTTTCGAGTGCGTTGGACAGCGCATTCGTGCTCAGTTACGTACGT
>MIDO01000082.1:2442-9880 GCA_001831055.1 Verrucomicrobia bacterium GWC2_42_7
GGGAAAGTTCATTTTGGGGACTATCATTTCCTTAGCAAAAAAGATTTTGAATGACAACAGGTTATCAAGTAATAGCGAGGCGTTGGAGACCGCGGCAGTTTAATCAGCTGGTGGGGCAGGATCATATTGTTCGGACACTTGGCAATGCCATCCGGCAAAATCGCATTGCCCATGCCTATCTTTTTGTAGGCCCCAGAGGGACGGGTAAGACAAGTACGGCGAGGTTGTTTGCTACGGCTTTGAATTGTGAAAATGGCCCATCTTTAGAGATCCCAGAAAATTCGGAAATATCGGCAGCGATTCAAAGTGGCTCGTGTATGGATGTCATTGAAATTGACGGTGCGTCCAATAACTCCGTTGAGCAAGTTCGAGATTTGAGGGAAGATTGCCAATATGCGCCGTCTCAGTGTCGTTATAAGATTTATATCATCGACGAAGTCCACATGCTTTCTGTCGCCGCTTTCAATGCTTTGTTAAAAACCCTTGAAGAGCCGCCCCCTCATGTGAAATTTATCTTTGCTACCACTGAATCGCATAAAGTCCCTGCTACGATACTTTCTCGTTGTCAACGTTTTGAATTCCGTCCTTTGGCGCAAAAAACCATTGCCGATAAACTGGAATTTATAGCAAAAGCGGAAAAAATAGATATCGATTACCCAGCGCTTTTATCGATTGCAAATATGGCTAATGGGGGGATGCGAGATGCGCAATCTATTTTAGATCAAATGATTGCATTTTGCGGGGGTAAGATTTCCGAAAAAGACATTCTGGATGTCTATGGCTTGGCGTCTCCTGGCATCATTAAAACAATCGCCCAGGGAATTGCTTCGGCTGATTACGGATCTGTTATCAAGGCTGTAGATTCTTTGGCCGACGAGGGTCGCGATTTGTACCGCGTATTGGTGGATCTCCAATCCTATTTCCGTGAAGCTCTTATGGAGAACATTCGCACAAATTCCTCGGAAGGGCTTTTGGGCGTGTTACTTTCAACGGAATCGATTATGCGCATCCTCGATACGCTTCATTCATCCGAGGACGCCGTGAAAAAAGGCCTTTCTGAAAAAGTAAATTTCGAAATCGCATTGCTGAAATCTATAGACCAAAGTAGACGACGTCCGATTGATACCCTCATTAAACAACTTTCAACCGGTCTCCCTCAAGAGCCCGGCAAAAAAAAAATAGAGGAACTGAGTTCCCAAGAGCTGCAGGACCTGTCCCTTCGTTCGTATCTGGAAAAATTCGCTGGTTGTGCTGAGTATCCTGTTGATGATCAAGAGGAAGGTGTGATTCAATCGCTTCCGATAGAAAGTCCCTGTGCTTTACAAGTTCCTCCTTCCAGCTCCGACTCTGAAGAGCTCGTACCCTCCAATCCTTTTGAACAAAAAAAACCCGCTCTAGACCTCGAACAGGCTATCGCAAAAATCCCCCCAGAAACAAGACAGCTGTTCGAAAACCTCTTCCGCGGCAATTTCGTCTCGGTATCAGAGGTACAAAAAGATAAGATTATATAGCATAAGACATTAAAGAAGAGACAAGAAGCGAAAACCTTTCTTTTCGCAAGAAAAGAAAGGTTTTCGCGCTTTCCAAAGAAAAGCGATTATCGCCCAAGAAAAATCTAGCGATTTTTCTTGGGCGAGGGAATTTGTTTTGTAAGAACTTTAATGTCTTACGCTATATAGGTTGGGGGAACCGCTTTTGGTCCCCCAGAAAAGAGTTCTCCCAACAGAAAGATGTTGTTTTAAGTTTCGAGAGTGTTGGACATCGGACTCACACTTCCTTACGTACGGATGTACGCTCGGTCGTGTTCGCCTCGTCCGCCTTCTCGAAATCTTTAAACTATAGTAAAACGCATTGAAAATGAATACAGTATTTTGTTCTGGGGCGATTTCTCATCCATCGCATAATAAAAACCGTAAGGTTTTGATTATGCGATTATTAAAAGTGTTTCTTAGGAAGGTGCGGAAACCTTTCTTTCTTCAGAAAGAAGGGTTTCCGCGTATCTATTCTCAATGCTATTTACTATAACATCTTTCTGGCCCCCTCCGAAAAGGAATTTTCTGCGTTTTTGCGCGTTAATAAAATCCCATAGGATTTTTATAGCAAGTTTCATAAAAGTGGTTACAAAAAACAATCCCTTTGCGCGAACAAAAAAGTCACGCTTTTTTTGTTCGCGCATTATCGCTTTTCTTTGGAAAGCGCGAATTTTTATACGTTTTTTCTTTTCCCGTGAAAAAATCGTGGAAAAGTTTTCGCACCTTGTCACTTCTTTAAATTTCACGAGCGATTTCGATGACCGCCTTATCGATAAGGGCGTTTATTTTGGGTCCCTCAAGTTTTGAGTTATTGATCATGAAGGCGAAGGCGACGAGTTCTCTGTTTTTTGTATAAACGTAGCCTGCTAGGGTCCGGACCCCATTTAAGCTTCCTGTTTTTGCGAAAACTTGTTTATAGGCGGGCGTATTGATAAAGCGATTCTGTAGAGTCCCGTCGACGCCTCCGATAGGTAGACATTGTTTGAATTTTTCAAAAAAGGGTCTCTTTGATAAGTAATTGAGTAATAAGATGATCGATTCTGGCGTAACGAAGCTTTGTCTTCCTCCGGATGCGTCGGCCATATTTAAGGAATAGGGGTCTATGGGAATTCGTTTTAGGTAAGTATTTAATAGGGCGGTTAGTTTTTCTTTGGATGAAGAGCGTATCATGTTGACCTGCAATCGCTTCATTATTAACTCTGCATATAAATTGTCGCTCTTTTTTAACATATGGGATACCAATTCAATGAGTGGTGGCGACTGGTACGTCGCTAGTAAATGGGTGTTCTTACCATAATAATTTTTGGGCATTTTGAGGGTTTTTGATTTGCCGCAGATTTGGATTTTATGTTGCTTTAGTTTTTCTCTAAATGATTGTAGGAAAAGTATATGAGGTTTTTTTACTGTGATCCCCTCATGGCGAGTGCTGCTGTCTAATGCAATTTGTCCTGTGATATAGGCTTTGCTATTTACTCCCCGTTTGCGGTTTACCTCGAGGACTGTGTTTGCTTTTGCCTCGACCGTATTTACTCGGTTTTCAACCTTCAGATAGCCTATATCCGGCACAAGTTTTACGGAAGAGAGCGTATTACTTTCCTTTGCTGGTTTGATGAGTAAGGTGATGCAATTGTTGTTGAAAGATAATGCGTTAATTTGAGGGAAGTAGTCGAAAGGTTCATCATTCCATTCCCAACCCGTTGGGACCGTTTCCCCGCCAAACAGAGAGATGTCCGCCAGAAGTAATCCGTCGACTTTATTAATTCCTGCAGCAGATACAGCGTCTGCCCAATCCTTTAGAAAGAGGGTAGTATCTTGATTTTCTCGATAAAAATAGTTAATGGATGGATCCCCGCCTCCCACTACAATCAAGTCTCCATGCAATGTGCCATTTTCTATGGTACCATTATAATAGAGCTTTGTTTCAAAACGAAACTCTTTTCCCAATTCATCCAGTGCGAAACTGGCGGTAAATAATTTTAGCGTAGAAGCAGAAAGGAAGCTTTTCTTTTCATTGAGTGAAAAAATAACCTTGTTCTTATGGACGAAAGATACCATTGCTCCTACTTGCGCATGAGCTAACTCAGGATCTGAGAAAATATGTTGAAGCCTATCGCGTAGCGTTGTAACGATTTCTGCTTGTCCTTGTAATGTGCTGATGCAAAAGAAAATAAGCCATAGGAGCTTGAAGCAAGCGTTCCTTTCGAATGCCTCAAATTTTACCCTAAACATAGTTGGACCCCTCATGAATCCCTTCCTATCACAACTCATAATGCCTATCAAGCGAATACATGGATAATTACAAAATAGAAGTGACAAGGTGCGAAAACCTTTCTGGAGGACGATGGGTTCCCCTCAGTTTTTTAGAGACCTCCAGGTTTTTTAGAGGTGTCTAATTTTGAACAGACTATGCCAATAATATGTCTTAATTGCTGAGGGCAAAATAAAATTAGAAGATCGCATTAATTAAGCGTTGAGGGTCTATTCGTCAGGTTTTGTCCTCAGCTCGGAGCGGGGTCGTGTTGTACAAAGGAAGACAGAGTGTATGTTTTGTTCTCCTCCTGCTCCGGGCACCTCTAAAGGTGAAGCTTTTGGCATTTTGTTGGTATAGATAATAGCATTAATAGGTACGCGGAAACCCTTCTTTCTGAAGAAAGAAAGGTTTCCGTGCCTTCCCAAGAAACACCTTTAATAATCGCATAATAAAAACCTTACGGTTTTATTATGCGATGGATGAGAAGTGGCCCCAAAACAAAATACTGTATTCATTTTCGATGCGTTTTTGTTTGCGTCAAAGAAGTATTCTGTTTAGAGGGTTAGGGGGGGTAGTGATGTCACTGCGGGATAGGCTTTTACAAAAAATGCTGCTTCTTTTATTATATTGTTTTCCCGCTTGGTAATTGTATACGTACTTGTGGTCGGGCTCAAATGGGAAAAGTAGTCTTTTTGTGTGGGGGAAAGGTCTACAGCATGCTCTCCAGAAAAGGTAATGTTCACGATATGTCCAGATTTAACTTGTTGCGAGGCATAAGAATAAGCCTCAGGGCCAGATTTAGGCTTAGATGCGCACTTACTAGCATTTGGATCGCCATTGGGGTCAACAATTATTAAAATGTCTGCAAATGAGAGTGAAGACATTGTTAGTGCCAATAAAAAAGGAAAGCATTTCATCGGGGAAATGACGCTATTTAGTTCAAAAAGAGAGTCAAGAAAATCAAAAACGCATTGTGCGTGTTTTTTATAAGCCGGAAATTCCCTCCTTTTACCTCAAAAAGAAAAGGGTCGCATCTTGCCATTTTCTAACTGCCCTCTGCTCTGCCTGCCAATGGGATTCTCTCAGAGTGGCTGCCCGGCAAGGATTCGAACCTTGACAAACTGAGTCAGAGTCAGTTGTGCTACCATTACACCACCAGGCAATGAGGAATATAACACCCTTAAAAAACCAAGCCTAGACGTCAAGAAAAGTTTTAAAAATTAGTTATGAGTCTTACCTCCTTTTCATAAGGGGCTCAGGAAAACCCATTTTGGGAGGCTTGAAGTTTTTAGAGGTCCTCACTTTTTAACTTGCCTATGTTATAGAAGGGGAGGCATTATAGGATAAATGAAAAGGCTTGGTTTCTTTAGTTTTTTAGTTGCATCTATATTGATGATTTCTGGGTGTGCCTATCATCCGGGTGCACCGAAGCTTCAATTTAAATCGATCTATATTCGCCCTGCCACCAATAAGACCTTTGTCCCGCAATTTCAGGCCTTACTGACCCAACAGGTGGCTCAATCCTTTCTTCAAGAGGGAAATATTGCCGTTGTTGAGAATGACGAAGCGGACGTCACCCTAATAATAGAGGTGGGTAATTATACTAGGGGAATGGCAGCAACGCAAGCATCGGACACCGCGTTAGCCAAAGCTGTGGCATTGGGAATATCGGTTCAGTGTTCTCTCATCGATAACGAAAAAGAGAAGGCACTTTTTGAAAATCGGACCATTTTTTCAGATATTCGCGTGCTCGTAAATGAAGATTATCTGACATCGGAGTACCAGTCCATGAGCGAATTAGCGCGTTCAATAGCACTCAAAATCAAAAATTCCGTAATTAGTACATGGTAAGGGAAATAGAGGCTTTGGGGAAACGCTTTTTCGCGGACTAAAAGCAGTTTCTCTAATAGAAAAACTTGAGTTCAAAGTTTCGAGTGTGTTGGGCTACGAATTCGGGCTCAGTCACGTACGTATGTACGCTCCTTTGCCCTCATCTTGCCCGCCTGCTCGAAACCTTGAGCTGACGTTTTTCGGACTCCCTTTTCCCAAAATATAGTGAAAGGTATTGACGGCCGAAACGCTTTTGGGGTTCACATCGAAATATGCAACAACCTAAATTTATTTGGCAAACAAAATCGTAAGATTTTGATTGTCAAATCATTGGTTTTTCTTGGGAAGGTTGCGGAAGGCATCAGTTCTATTTTTGAGAAGGCGGACAAGGGCGAACACGCCCGAGCGTACATACGCACGTAAGGAAGTGTGAGGCCGACGTCCAACACACTCAAAAATTTGAACTCATGCCTTCCGCCGGAAACCCTCTCTTTTTTTATAGTTAAAAGCAATGAGAATAGATACGCGGAAACCCTTCTTTCTGAAGAAAGAAAGGTTTCCGCACCTTCCTAAGAAACACTTTTAATAATCGCATAATCAAAACCTTACGGTTTTTATTATGCGATGGATGGGAAGCCGTCCCAAAACAAAATACTGTATTCATTTTCAATGCGTTTGATTATACCTCAAAAAGAAGGGTTTCCGCATCTCCATTCTCAATGCATTTAACTATAAAAGCAGTTTCCCCCGAGAGGCTTCCACTGTCATTTCCAATCGATAATTTCGAATTGGATGTCTTCTCGGCCATTCCAGCGATTCCATCCGATTTTGACGGCGAGGTCGACGAGTGAGTCGTCCTGTGGTAATCGATTTTTTAGCTTCCAACCAATGACGTTGGCCCGGAGATTTTTTTTCAGTTCGAGGGTAAAGCGCACATTCTCGTTACGCTCGCCAAAATATTTCAACTGGGGTAATTTGAATTTTTGCAATGCAAAAATGGGCTCAGGATTGCTTGTCCCATAAGGTTGTAAAAGGTCTAATTCTTCTAAAAAAGCCCTGTCAATCGTGTTCACATCAAGGCAATGAGAAATCTCAAGGGTGCACTCGGGCAATTGGCAGTTTAGGCGTTTCCCGACTAAGAATGAGAAGCGTTCTCGGAATGCATCTAGTTTTCCTGGGGCAAGGGAAATGCCTGCTGCGAGAGGGTGTCCGCCCCAAGATTCTAGTAAATCGGAGCACTCTCCAAGCACTTCCACTAGACTAATTCCCAAAATACTCCGCCCAGACCCTTTTGCTAATTCACCTTCGCCTCCTAGCACAATACAGGGACGATTGTATTCTCGAGCTAGACGCCCAGCTACAATTCCAACAACGCCGGGATGCCAATCTTTATTAAAAAGGACCAATCCTGGTGCGTTTTTTTGGGTTGATTCTACGATGTTTTCTGCGTCTTTTGCGACGGCACGCTCTATCATTTGCCGTTCGCGATTCATCTCATCTAAATAACAAGCAATTTTTCGTGATTCGCCGACGTCTTTGCTTAATAACATCTTAATTGGCAACGATGCATCTGCAAGACGGCCGCTTGCGTTGATTCGGGGTCCGAGTTTAAAGGCAATGTCTGCAGGAACAACCGTTTGCCCTAGTTTCATCCCACAAACTTTAAATAATTCCTGTAAGCCAACCATGTGGGTGGTTCTCAACTGATCTAACCCATACCTGGACATGATCCGATTATCCTTTTCCAAGGGAACAAGATCTGAAATCGTTCCCATGGCAACAAGATCGAGATGGTCTTTTAAAGAAAATTTAAAGGCTTCTTCGG
>MIDO01000082.1:10055-10284 GCA_001831055.1 Verrucomicrobia bacterium GWC2_42_7
TCTGAAGACAATTGCTTCAAGAATTAAAAGTAAAGAAGGAAGAATCAGGCATAATCTTGCAGGAAAAAGAACAAACTTCTGTGCAAGAACTGTAATTAGTCCAGATCCAATGATTGCAATTGATGAAGTAGGAGTTCCTATGGTAATTGCAATGAAATTGACTGTTCCAGAAAAAGTAACTGAATGGAACATGGCGCATTTGAAAAAATTTGTTGAAAGAGGACATACT
>MIDO01000082.1:10376-10611 GCA_001831055.1 Verrucomicrobia bacterium GWC2_42_7
GCCAGGATATACAGTTGAAAGACATTTGATGGATGGAGATATTGCAATTTTCAACAGACAGCCAAGTTTGCACAGGATGTCAATGATGTGCCATCACGTACGAGTATTGCCTAACAAAACATTCCGTTTAAACCCAGCTGTTTGTATACCTTATAATGCTGATTTCGATGGAGACGAGATGAACTTGCACATTCCGCAGACAGAAGAAGCAAGAGCAGAAGCACAAATATTAATG
>MIDO01000083.1 GCA_001831055.1 Verrucomicrobia bacterium GWC2_42_7
CAATTTGATTTTATCCCTCCAAAGGCTGAGGTTGCATAATTTCCTAAGTAAAGGACTTTTGAACCTATCCACAAATGAGTCTGGCCAAGGATCCCTTACATCGACAATAACCGGTATGTTATACTTTTTTGCATAGGCAACAGCTTCATAAGCAAGGTGATGGTCTGGCATGGACACAACAATCACATCAGGCTTTTCGCACAGTGGAGCTTCGTTTTTAAAACGCCAACCCAATATGAGATGATCGATATATCGCCTAATGCTGACGTTTTTGCGATAACCGATGCCATAAAGGAATCGCATACTGTAATGATGACTGATTGTCACTTCGTTTTCTAAATTATCTCGAAAGCGTCTTGTTTGATGAGAAAATGCCGAATTCCACCATAAAATATCATGTCCTCTTTGAATGAGTTTCTCAGCCAACCAAGATGTTCTGTTTTTATTACCCTCCTCTATTTTGGGAATTATTGCACTTATTGTAATTAACCAAATTTTCATATTTTAAAATTGGAAGCTATAATAATAATCTAGAAGATGCTTTCCTCTAAAAATTAAAATGTTTTCTTGATGTAACATTTGTCAAAGCATCATTTCCTCCTAGGGATTCAACAAGTTGCTTCATTTTTTTTAAACTATATTTGCGATTAAAAAAATTTAGAATGGTAATCCAAATGATACGGATATCTAAGTAAAGACTGCTATTCTCAACATACAACAAGGCCAATTTTGATTTCCATGGGCGAATTGCTTTTGTGTAGGCAGCGTATGGATCTTTTGTGCCGAGCAAAATAGTCCCCTGATCGGCAAATACAACAGATGCCATGTCTGTCAATCCAGGAGATACAGTGAGTATGCGCTTTTCTTCATCGGTATATACATCAACAGCCGTCTTGATATTTGGTCTTGGACCCACAATAGACATGTCCCCACAAGCGATATTTAACAGTTGAGGCAGTTCATCTATTTTTCCATTTCTGATCAATTTTCCTATTCTTGTAATGCGCTTGTCATCAGATGCAGTGGTGATTTGCGCATCTTTTCCTTGTCTTTTTTCAACACACATCGATCGAAGCTTGAATATGGTAAATAATTTTCCATTTAAGCCAACACGCTCACCACAATAAAAAGGATTATGAAAATCCATCAACCAAATAAATATTGCAAAAACAAGGATTATGGGCAAAAACAGTAATAAGCCAATTACAGACAATAGGATGTCGAATGTTCTTTTCGTACTCATGAAATGATGTTCATTATTTGCTGAGCTAGACTATTTGCATCAAGACCATACTTTTTTCTTAGGTGCATTTGATCACCTACTTCATAACAAAATTGATGCGGAACACCTATGTTGCTGACTTTTGCTTTACGAGAATCCATTTGAGAGACAACCTCACACACTGAACCTCCCAATCCTCCACTGATCAAACCTTCTTCCACCGTAATGATGTATTTTTTCTCCATGGCTAATTGACGAATAAACGCTTCATCAAATGGCCTCAAGAATGGAATACTGTAAAGAGATACTGGCTGTTTTCTCTCTAAGATTTGCTTTGCCTTGAACAACTCCCCTAAAATGCCTCCGCAGCCTAAGATTGCGATCTCCCCTTTATTTGAAAGGGGCCTGATTTTACCAAAAACCATCTCAGCGATCTCCTCTTCTTCAAAACCCTCTCTCTCTAATCGAATATAAAAAGGGCCCTTTTCTTGATAAGCGATGCGGGCTATTTCCCTAGCTTCGTTTTTACTGCCTGGAACGGCAACAGATAAATTGGGTATAGCCCTCATTATAGCTAAATCTTCTAAACAGTGGTGGCTCACACCTAGTGGACCATAAGAAAAGCCCCCGCCAACACTGACTATCTTTACGTTGGCATCGTGATAAGAGACATCATTCCTTATTTGTTCTAAGCACCGCAATGAAAGAAAATTGCCTATTGAATAACAAAAAGATATGTATCCGGACAAACTGAGTCCAGTCGCCACGCCTATGAGGTTTTGCTCTGCTATTCCTGCGTTGATAAATTGATCTTTCAATTTGCTTTGAAAATCATCTAAGAAACCAAACCCCAGATCACCAGTGATTAAAAGAAGGTTCGCGTCTTTTTCGGCAATGTTATATATATTACGGATTAATGAAGCTCTCATAATCTATACCCCTTTTAATTCTTGCACTGCACGTTTGTACTCTTCTTCATCGGGACAGCGATAATGCCACAACACTTTGTCTTCCATAAAAGAAATACCCTTCCCTTTTACCGTGTGAGCAATGATCACCGACGGGGACCCTTTATTGATAGGGCAACTAGAAAGTGCCCTATGCAATTCTTTATGATTATGTCCATCTACAGAAATACTCTCCCATCCAAAGCTTTTCCATTTAGCTTCGAAGGGCTCTAGATCCAGCACCATTTTTGTATAATCTAAACTTTGAATTTTATTGTAATCAATGATAAGCAGCAAGTTGTCTAATTTAAATTGATTGGCAAACAATGCAGCTTCCCAAGTTGAGCCTTCATCGCATTCGCCATCAGAGAGGATTGCAAATGATCGCCATGCCTCACCTCTCTTCTTCGCGGCCAAAGCCATTCCAACAGCCACACTCAATCCGTGCCCAAGACTGCCTGTTGAAAACTCTACGCCAGGAACCTTATGACTGACATGACCAGAAAGTTTCGAACCATTTTTATAAAAAGTTGCTAGCTCTTCCTCAGGAAAAAATCCTGCCAATGCCAATGCTGCATAAAGAGAAGCACTAGCGTGGCCCTTGCTAAAAACAATTCTGTCTCTATTCTTAAAACGATGGGGGTCGTCACTCTCAATTTTGAGTATATTGTTGTACAGAACAGCAACAATGTCTGTACAGGACAACGCAGAACCGATATGAGAGGCTTTTGCGCTGTAAATCATATCTAGAATATGAACCCTCATGCGACGGGCAAATTCTGTAGAATTTATCATACAATCAAACAATACAATAACTAATATAGGGATCGAAATCAAATCTCTGCAATTTCGGTACCTTTTTGTCAAAAAAATCCAACATCGCCAAAGTTTCTCCTGGCCATAACGGATTATCTAATTCGTCGAAGGCTATGATCGCTCCCCTGGGCATTCTTGGCACAAAATGTTTCAGTGCTGCCATTGTGGGCTCATATAGGTCGAAATCCAAAAACAACAGACTAACGACCAAATGTGGATTGTTTTCGACAAAATGAGGAATACTTTCCTCTGCGTTTCCCTTGATAAGATTTACCTTAGGGATGTGTCCCAAGAAACGTGTACTGTCGTAAATTTCTATTAAATTATTTAATTCTTCGTAACTGCTGGCGTATAAATCACCTTCTTTTACATGTCCATTATGACTTGAAATATCTTTGTCGCTAACCTTTGGAAATCCTTCAAATGAATCAAATCCATAAATACGGCGCGTCAGATTTGTGGGCTCCAATATGGATGAAATTTTTGCAAAAGACATTAAACCAAATCCCTGAAAAACGCCGCATTCTATTATAGATCCCTTCACGTTAATCACCTGCTTAAAAAGTTCGTACAGTGCTAAAAAACGCGTGATATTTTGTTTTTTAACGTACTTTGGAAAGTTTTCCATCTTTTGCTCCCATTTTTCAGGATTTTTATCAAAGCACGCTCTGTTTTTTTCGCCTTCAACCTGTTCTAAAGGCGAGCGAAGCCCTCCACGCAGAGATGGGTTTCCTTGAATCGTTGCATATTTTATATCATGACGCTGCATAAGAAATTATAAATAAACGTGAGTCGCCTAAACAAAAAAGGCTTGTAAAGTGCAAAAGAGCGAGGCAGAATGCATTTTATAACAAAAAAGCCAAGCCTCATAAGAACGTTCGTAAAAATTGACGACAAATGCAAGGAAAAAGAATCTGCACGATGATGAGGGCCAGAGCCCCCGTATGTTAAGTCGAGGGAATCACAATTGGTAGTGTTGAAAAGATTAGATAATTTGAAAAATCGGGTAAGCTCCGTCGATTGAAAAGTTAGTATTAAGCAGATATTAAATGGGCATAATTATCGCCATAAAGGATCTCAAAGAGGACCGATTTATCGCCATGTTTTTTGCGAAAAAGAGCATGTGATTCTATACCAGTAAGAATGTTTTTAGCAGACTGAAAAGTTTTGAAAGGGCCTTTGCCTTTAAGAGGTCGTTTAATTCGTCGATGATCTTGTTCAACAATGTTGTTAAGATATTTGTTCGTTCGATGTTCGACCGTTATTGGAATGACTCCTTTTTCCTTTAACTGGTTAATCGATGGAAGATAAGCAGCGTTTTTATCCGTTGTGATAGCATACGGAAGATTTTCATGATTTTTTCATTGGTCTTAATGGCTTTTTCAAAGAATCGAATAGCTGAAGCTATATCTCGCTTGGCACTCAGCATGAAATCGATCAACAAACCATTTTTATCAACAGCTCGATAAAGGTAAACCCATTTGCCTTTAACCTTTATATAGGTTTCGTCCCCTCGCCAGGATCCTTGTGCTTTTTTGGCTTTCTTCCTAATGATTGCCGATAAGATAACGGCATACTTTTTTATCCAAGGCCATACCGTCGAATGATCAGGCTTCAATCCTCTCAACTCCATCATTTCTTCAAGGTCTCAGGCTCAGGGGATACCTCAAATACCAACTCACACATGTCATAATCACTTCTCTCGGGTATTGCATCCATTTAAAATCTAATTTCGCCTGCTTTTTCATCCAATCACAAAACCTCTTTTTTCTCATCCTGGCAATCTTTTCAACACTACCCGCCTA
>MIDO01000084.1:0-2408 GCA_001831055.1 Verrucomicrobia bacterium GWC2_42_7
TGCGCTGTTTTCGTCAAAAGAAGAGGTTTCTGCCGATGGAATTTCTTCTACTGGGATACCTTTGTCGTTATCGACAGCCGAAGGCGTTGCCGGTTCCTCAGAACTGGATTTCCAATACGCTTTCCATGATCTACTCAGAAGAGACGGCTTTTCTTTCAAAAAGCAATAAGTTGTTGCTCCTGAAAAAGCCTCAGCGACTTTCATAAGTGAAAAATGGCTCCATTGTGCGGAAGAAAATCCATAAAAAAGCAGCGACCCAAATAAAGGTTTTTTCTTTAAATCCTCGACCCTCTTCCTGAAAGAACAAGAAAATCCCTCTTCAAAAAAATCTTCTGCCTTTCGATCCTCCCTACTGTTTCCTAAAACAGTCTCAAGAATCTTCTGATCAGCCTCTGCATAAGTGCATAGGCCCAATTCATGCATCTTTTTATAAAAAGCTTCAGCCAAAATACGCGCTTCCTTTAACGGGAAAGCGGATAACGGCCTTCCTGCACAACGCAATCGATCACAAAGAGTTAGGAACGTCTCTGGATGATAGATCGCTCCTTTCGCGATCGCGTTGTCAGAAAATTCCTCTGCCACCAGAGAAAAAACCAATCTGGCATCCTCCCGTGAAGCTAATTGCTCATCTAATTCAACAGCGTCTAAGAGTGTGGATCTCAAGGTGTTTATCGTGATTGCGTCAATTCCCGCATAGGAACAGTTTTCCCGGGCCAGCACTTCCTTTATATAATTTAAGGTGCTGCGGTACGGAACAACTAATTTTATCGGTTTTTCAGAAAAAATGGCAGCCGTTCTATAGTTACAGATCCACTGCAAAACAACTTCATCCAAACCAACTCTATTACTAATTTCATGAATCTGAATCATATAGTGTAGGTGTTTAATCTTTAATGTTTAATGTTACCGGGGAAACTGCTTTTAGTCGCCTAAAAGCGTTTCCCCGGACCCCTTCCGAAAAGGAGTTATTTCGCAAGAGGAAAATCATAAAAATTTTCCTTTTGCGAAGGACCTCCTTTTTTACTTTAAAAAAAGGCGGTTAGATATGTCCAATTTCTCAAATTTTTATTCGGCGAAAAAGGGTGTTTTGTTTAATTACTTGGCTTGGTTGAGCTGTGTAAAAAAACATGCTTTCTATTATAACATATAAAAGCAAGCCTTCGTTTGTTCCGTTTGATCTGTTTGATCTGTTTGATTAAATTTTCCAATCCGTTGATTGTCAAAGGAATGGTTTTTTAAAAATGGCTAGTTGAACAAAAAAGAAACAGAAAGATTTTCCTTCAGGATTTTAAGCAAGCAGGCAATATGAATATTTTTAGGATTTTCTTTAGACACCCAGAAAAACATTAGTTCAGGATTTCGAGCAGGCGGGCAAGGTGAGCGCGACCGAGCGTACCTACGTACGTGAGGAAGTGTGAATCCGCTGCCCAACGAACTCGAAAACTGAAATAATGTTTTTCAGTCTATTATAACATATAAAAGCAACGTCTTGTTTGTTCCGTTTGATCTGTTTGATTAAATTTTCCAATCCGTTGATTGTCAAAGGAATGGTTTTTTAAAAATGGCTAAAATTTGGATTTTTTAGGAATAACATGCAGAATTCTTTCTTTTTGAGGTAAAAAGCGGACGCCTCTAAAAAACCTATTTTTTTAAAAATATCTTTTTAGAGAAGGAACAGATATTGAATTAATTACGCGCATTATCTCGTTTTAGGAAGGGGTTTTTGGGAAACGCTTTTCGGTTGACTAAAAGCCGCTTCCCCGAAGTTTTTAGATATATCCTCTTTCTCTAAAACAATGCTGGACATCTACAGAAAAGGGTTTAAATTGCTTGGGTAAAAAAAAATTAACCTGAGGAAGTGGGTTTGTAAAAGGACTCACTTTTTTGTAACCTATTAAATAGTATGAGCAACGAACTCCTGTCGGTTTTAGAATACATGGAAAAAGAAAAGGGCATTAGCCGGGACAATATGGTCCAGGTTATAGCTGCTGCCGTGCAAAATGCCGCGCAAAAAGGGGTCAATGCAGGGCAAGAACTGAAAGTTACGATCAATCCCAAGACGGGCGCACTGCGAGCCTGGGCTCTTTATAAGATAGTTGATTCAGTGAGTGATACTACTCGGGAAATCCATATTGAAAAGGCAAAGTTGTTGATGGAGAACCCCGCAATTGGGGCTTTTTATGAAAAAGAAGTGGATCCTTCATTGTTGGGGCGTATTGCAGCTCAGACAGCGCGTCAAGCCATCATGCAGCGTTTGCGTCAATTTGAAAAGGAGCGTATTTTTGATGATTTCAAGGATATGGTGGGGGACATCGTTTCTGGCGTTGTTCGCAGGCGAGAAAAAGGTGATTTGTTTATAGATATTGGAAAGGCAGAAGCGCTTTTGCCAGCTCGTGAACGCGTCCCAG
>MIDO01000084.1:2435-2655 GCA_001831055.1 Verrucomicrobia bacterium GWC2_42_7
TCCGTTGCCTGCTGCTTGAGATAGAGAATACAGCACGTGGCCCTGAACTTATTCTTAGTCGTAGCCATATAAATTTTGTTCGTAAACTTCTCGAACTCGAAGTTAGTGAAATTACGGACAGTACGGTTACCATTGAAGGCATCGCACGCGAGCCTGGTTATCGCACAAAAATTGCTGTCCATAGCAAAGATCCGAAAGTGGATCCTGTTGGGGCTTGTGT
>MIDO01000084.1:2678-6836 GCA_001831055.1 Verrucomicrobia bacterium GWC2_42_7
CGGCGAAAAGATTGATATTGTCCGTTATTTTGCGGACCCAAAGCAAATGCTCGAAGAATCAATCAAGCCCGCAATTCCTCGTAATATTCGTATCGATAAAGAAAATCGCAGAATTTACTTTGAAGTTGCAGATACCGATCTTGCTATCGCAATCGGGCGCAAGGGACAAAATGCAAAGTTAACCTCAAAGTTGATGGGTTGGAGGTTGGATATCAATAAGTTGGCGACGGAAGGCAATTTTGAGAAACGCGTCCAACGCGCAGTAGAGGGCCTTAATTTGATTCCAGGCATCAAGGATGAACATGCCTCACACCTGGTTGCAATGGGTATCACTAGCTTAGAGGCATTCGAGGACGTTACCGCAGCTGACCTTGTCGAAGCAGGTTTTTCTCAAGAAGATGCCGAATTTATTATTGCTCAAGTTCAAATTGCACAAAATAAAAGCACACAATAGAAAATAGTTGTGTCTTATATGAAAAGGTCTGATTCTTGAAAATAATCTTTCTTATAAATAGCGTTTGGGCTGTCTCAAAATAAATATTATTGATCTTTTGACATCTTTAAGTGATAAACAACCACATGAAATTAGCGAGCTACCTTTCATTCGTGAGATATAGCCGCAAAGCTCCCCTTAGGGACACCAAAAAGGCTTCCTCAAGGTTCTGCATAACATCAACATCTACAGTCTAATATGAGCGTCCGTATTTATCAGATCGCAAAACAACTCAATCTAGAGAATAAAGCGGTCATTGAGCTTCTTCAAGGAAGGGGTCTTTCAGTCGAAAGTCCTTCCAATACTATTCCCAATATATATGCAGAATCATTTATAGAGGAATACACGGCTACCCATAAAGGAGAGCAAAATCAGCAGGAAACTCATCCCGAGGAAAAAGAAAAAGCTGAAGAAAAAAAACATCACAAAAAATTGGAAGGAGAGAAAAAATCTCACAAAGAGGAAGCGTCTCCTGAAGACGAAAGGGAAGAGAAACAGGATGCCACTAAGGAAGTTTTTGAAAAAAAGGAACAAGATAACGTTGTTCGGCCTGAGAACGTTGAGGTAAAAGAGCTATCGCACCCACATGCACAAGTGGCCTCCGTTGCTTCGTCCCAAGCTATTTTGCCCCCACCTCCCGCTACTGGCCATAGGAGTTTTTTACCTGCAGGCAAATTCGTAAAGACAGCAGAGGATATCGCTAAAGAAAAGCAAGAGAAAGCTCAATTACTGGCACCCGCTCCTGTCGTAAGGGTACCGGTTCCAGGATATAAGGTTTCTCCACCCCCTCCTTCCCCTGCACTAAAAAAGGCACCGACTCCAGGTCTTCCTGCTGCAAGGTCTCCATTGCCAGCTCCTTCAAATGCACCTGCCCCTGTCCATCCTCTGCCCCAACGGCCGATGGGACAAGGGATTCCAGTTCCAGCGATAGGTTCTTCCAATATCACTATCGAGGAAAAAGATGGGAAAAAGATTATTAAGATGAAACCTCCCGTCGTTGTCCGTGACTTTGCTTCCGTCTTGGGCATAAAGCCATTTCGTTTGATATCCGAACTCATGGAAATAGGCATATTTGCATCAATGAACCAAATCATCGATGAACCTGTTGCCGTCACAATCGGAAAAAAATACGGTCTGACTATCGAGGTCCACCATCGGGGAGAACCTCAGGATGCCCAAAAGAAGCCCATTGTAAAAGAAAAGCAACCCTCGAAAGAAGAAAAAAGCGAACCAAGGCCCCCGGTCGTTTGCGTCCTCGGACACGTCGACCATGGAAAAACGTCATTGCTAGATGCTATTAGAAAAACAAATGTCGTTGCGGGTGAAGCGGGTGGTATTACTCAACATATTGGTGCTTATCAGGTTGATCATAATAAGCAGAAAATTACTTTCTTAGACACACCCGGCCACGCCGCCTTCTCTAAAATGCGTGAACGCGGTGCAAATATTACCGATGTCGCTGTTCTTGTTGTCGCTGCGGATGATGGTTTCATGCCTCAAACAGACGAAGCACTTAAGTTTGCGCAAAAGGCAAATGTTCCGGTTGTCATTGCAATCAACAAGATGGACGCAAAAGGAGCCAATATCGATCGCGTTAAACAACAAATGCAACAGCGCAATATCGCCCCAGAAGAATGGGGAGGCGAGACGCTTTGCACTCCGATCTCGGCTCTAAAAAATCAAAACATCGACGTCTTGCTCGACCTCATTCTCCTTCAATCAGAAATGCTCGATCTTAAAGCTCCTGTAGATGGTCCTACAGAAGGCGTTATTGTAGAGTCTCAAATAGAAATTGGAAGAGGTCCTACGGCTACGGCTATCATAGAAAGAGGTACTTTAAGTGTAGGCGATGCCCTCGTTTGTGGCTCGAATTATTGCAAGGTTCGTGCAATGATGGATGACAAAGGAATTGCCATCAAAAAGGCAACTCCAGCAACCCCAGTGAGAATCATTGGTTGGTCGAGCGTTCCAGATGCTGGAACTTCATTCTCTACAGAGAAAAACGAGAAAGAAGCAAAGCGTAAGGCTGAAGAAAATACAGAAGAACAGAAACGCACCACTTCTGAACCCAAAGAGGAGCAAAAAACAAAGATTAGCAACTTAAATAACCTGCTCGCAGCAATCGAAGCGACTAAGCAAAAGTGCCTACGTACTATTGTCAAAGGGGACGTCAATGGTAGCGTCGAAGCTCTAGTTGCTTGCCTACGGGACATTAAGAGTACAAAAGTTTCGCTAGATGTGCTTTCTGCCGATGTTGGATTGATCAGCAAAAACGATATCATTATGGCCCATTCTACAGGTGCTTCTATCGTTGCGTTCAATACCAAACTTGAGAATGGTGTTCTTCCACTTGCTAAGCATCACGGAATTAACATCATACAGCATAACATTATTTACGAGCTCATCACTCAAGTGAAATCGGCAATGGTGGAATTACTCGACCCCGAACTAAAGGAAACCAAGATAGGGGCTGCTCAGGTACGTCAGGTTTTTGGCCTTTCAAAGGGTGCCGTTGCCGGTTGTATGGTTACTGAAGGTAGGGTTGCGCGAGAAGCAAATGCTCGTCTCCTTCGAGGGAAAGAAGTTATTCATGAAGGTCGCATCGTTGCCCTCAAGCGATTCAAGGAAGATGCCTCTGAGGTCCGTGCAGGATACGAATGTGGAATTCAACTCAACGCTTTCTCCGAATACAAAGAAGGAGATGTCATCGAGTGCTTCGAAATAACAAAAATCTGGCCAGACCTTTAGATTGTGAGAAATGTTTTTGAAAAACTGCTTTTGGTTTCCCTAAAAGCGTTTTTCTCAAAGCCTTATTCCGAAAAGGATTTGTCTGCACGTAACTAAAATCTACTGATTTTCGTTACGCGAAAGAGATTCTTTTTTAGAAATTTTGCTTTTTTAGAAAAATGAGTTGGCAGTCGAGTTACTTTCCGGCTTGCATTGCAGACAGAATAGCCTGCATTTATTTGGCGATCAAAGCCTTATAGATTTCGATCGCCAAATAAATTTAAGCCATTGTATCTTTTGAGATGAGCCGAAAAAGCGCCTCGACTGCCAATACATTTCACTATAACTAAAAATCAACTTAAATTAATTTCTTATAAATTATGGGACGTCTTACTAGGGTCAATGAACTGATACAAAGGGAGTTAAGTGAGCAATTGCATACGTTTTATCGAGACCAATCAGTCTGTTTTACCATAACAGAGGTCGTTACTTCTCCAAATTTGCGCGAAGCTCGAGTTTATTATTCTGTTCTAGGAGACAGTCGCGTGAAAGAGCAGGCAGCCGCTTTTTTTAAAAAGAATCAGGTATCGATGCGGGCTCAAATGGCCAAGAAAGTCATACTAAAATACCTACCAAAGCTGACTTTCGTCTATCACGATTCCATTGAACGGGGATGCAACGTTGTCACCTTACTCGATCAACTCGATCACGAGCAGCCCCCAAACGAGTAGACTATAGTAAAGAAGAAACACCGGAACCCTTTTCTTTTTTCGCAAAAAGGAAGGGTTTTGTGCTTTCCAAAAAAACGATATATAGTTAAACAGATTGAGAATAGAGGCGCGGAAAGCATGAGTTCAGTATTTTGAGTGTGTTGGAGGTCGGATTCACACTTCCTTACGTACGTATAGCATAAGACATTAAAGTTCTTACAAAACAAA
>MIDO01000085.1:0-1196 GCA_001831055.1 Verrucomicrobia bacterium GWC2_42_7
AGCTCGATCTCCCCAGCGGCGTGGAAGTAGAGATAAAACTCTGATCCCCGCGTAGCCAACAGCTTGCTTTTGCCAACCCTGGCTGCTTCGCAAGAGGCAGCCAGGGTTTTTTCGTCTTCTCTTATGCAGTGGCTCCCCGAGGCTAAACCTCATTTCCCCGAGGTTTAGCCTCTTTCTTAACCTGCTCCCAGTAGGTTCGGGCCAGGCGGGGTGTGGGCCAGGCGGGCACCGGGGCGGCCACACCGTGGCCGCCCTCCTCACTCAGTCGCGGCGCTTACGCAAGCCTCGGCCTCTGAGAGGGCCCTCAACCCCCACCCCCTTGGCAGCCCTCCAGTATTGGGTTTAAAGGCTCACCAGTTCGCCACCCAGCCCCATATAATTAAGAGGTAATGTTCCCCGCTCATTCAAGATATAGGTTTAGCATTATTTTATGAAATATATTTGTAATAAATTTTAAGTATAATTCATTAGATAGGGGAAATGATTTATAGTCATTTAATTGATTTGTGGAGGTTCCATGGATATAGTTTTTGCTCAAATTGCGGACTATGCAAATGTTTCCCGTGAAGGTAAACTTAACCTAATGGGCGTTTTTGATGCTGTCAACGCTAATACTTTTCCCACCGTTCACCCGCAAATGCACTTAGTTATTCGATTTGAACTTTCTCGACATGAGAAAGGTAAAACGCATGATGTTGAGATACAATTTGTGGATGAAGATGGTAAAAAACTATTTACGATTTCATCTCAGGTTGGTATACCAGCTAATGCGGCAGTCGCAACAACGACAATACATAGTGATCAGATTATTGCAATTAATGGATTGCTATTGCCTAAGGC
Source organism: Verrucomicrobia bacterium GWC2_42_7 (assembly GCA_001831055.1). Lineage (GTDB taxonomy): Bacteria > Verrucomicrobiota > Verrucomicrobiia > Opitutales > GWC2-42-7-A > GWC2-42-7-A. The sequence continues at coordinate 841 of MIDO01000085.1, forward strand.
GGGGAATTATCAATTTGTTATTCTTATTGATAAAAACCATGTTAAGAATAAGGAAGTACGGCTAATTGCCCGTCAAATCCCCGCTTCGGCAACTAAATGAGTGCGGCTGAAAAAATATTAAAAAAGATGCAGGCCTCAAAAACAGGATGGGGAGCAAGAGACTTTAATAGATTATATTTGGGATTCGGCTTCTTATGCAAAGAAGGAGGCTGCCACACATTGTATATCCATCCCGAATTCCCAATTCTGCGCGCTACTGTGGCCAGGCACAGCGAGCTACCGAGTGGGTATGCTCAGCACGCGATAAAATGCATCGGAGAGCTTAAGAGACTTCAAAACAGGAAATGAGTAAACAA
>MIDO01000085.1:1246-5459 GCA_001831055.1 Verrucomicrobia bacterium GWC2_42_7
GGCGGCAATGTTATATGGCTGTACATAATGCGTTTCCTGGTTGTATGAGTCATGGTGACTCTCCGGACGGGGCGATAGAGGGACTGAAGGATGCCTGTCGGGTGTATTTGGAAGGATTGCTCGAGCAGGGAGTTGATCTTCCTGAAATTCCATTTAGCGTTTCTGCCGGGACATTTTCTTCCGTTAATTGGCAGGTATTAAACGAGGAGTCGGCTGAAGGTTATTCATCAAAACAGGTTAGAATCCAGTCTCCTAGCTTTGTTGTAGCAAAAGAATGTGGGGTGCTAGGTACAGATAAATGCATTACTGTTTGATAAATACCAAAAAAGTCCGGAGATAATGTGGCGTTATCAAAAACCGCTGGGAAGCCCGGCGGTTTTGTTTTTGGCATAACAGTAAGCGATATTATTCCATTTGCTAGAATACCCATATTGCGTTATGGGGCTAAATGAGTACTTTAATAATCAGCGGCCCATTAGTAATCACCGCAAGAAGTGCCGTTTTGAAGGGAAATGAAGTATAAGATATAAAAGGGGTTGGTATGAAATGTCCTCATTGTTTAGAATCGTTTCACGAAGCTATGGCGACTTACGGAATTGGATCAGATAAGCAAGGCGATTGGGCTATTTCAGCATGTAACTGCCCGGCCTGTAGAAAAAGAATAATTGCGCTGGTAAGTGGTAAGAGTCCTCTTATTCCAGCAAGGGGGGGATTAATACCGGGGAATGTTCATCAATATGTACTGGTTTATCCTAAAGCAATATCTCGAGGAGGTTGCCCAAAAGAGGTTCCACAGGAATTCGCAAATGATTATTTCGAGGCTTGCTCGGTGCTGTCTGACAGTCCAAAGGCCTCCGCAGCATTAAGCAGAAGATGTCTTCAATTATTATTGCGAGATGTCGCAAAAGTAAAACATTCGACTCTTGAAAAAGAGATTCAGGAAATTCTTGACTCGCAAAAGGTCCCTAGCCACATTACAGATATTATTGATGCCGTAAGGCAAATTGGTAATTTTGCCGCTCATCCAATTAAAAGCAAATCTTCTGGTGAGATTGTTCCTGTTGAGCCTGGTGAAGCTGAATTGAATCTTGATGTATTGGAGGCATTGTTCGATTTTTATTTTACTCAGCCGGCTAAAACACAAGCCAGAAAAAACGCATTAAATATAAAGCTTAAGGATGCTGGCAAACCACCGATTAAATAAAATGGGTTATTGGAGTAAAATACGGGATAGGAGACGCTGATTACTAAATGATTAATTATTAACAGGTCGTTTGAGACCGCCGAGGGAGAAGGGGAGGGGTCAGGTCTTTACTTTTGATCTTTAATGAGAAGCCGCCGGCGGTAGCCTAGCGATTGGTAAATGAAAGTTAGCTACGAGAAGGGGAAATCATGTATAAAATATTATTCGTACTCATTGCCACCGGCCTTTGCGGGACAGGTTTCGCTGAGAACGCAAAAGTTCCAGGCAAGTATCTCGGGAAGGTCAGCAGCAATAAATATGACCCAGAATCGGTTGGTAATCCCAATAGCACATACGGAAGCAAGTACGCCCCCGATAGCGTAAAGAACTCCAATAGTGAATATGGAAGCAAGTACAGCCCTAATAGTGTTTCGAATCCATATGCCACAGATACCCCTAAAATATATAGTAAGGATGGAAAATACCTCGGGAAAGCTAGCAGCAATAAATATGATCCCGAATCGATCAGCAACACTAATGGGCAATACGGGAGCAAGTATGCACCTGACAGCGTGAATAACCCTAATGGGAAATATGGTAGCAAGTACAGCAATGAGAGTGTTGCCAATCCATACGCTACAGAGGCTCCAAAGCTATACAAAAATAGCACTCCGGCCAATCAGTATAAAGCCCCGGCACCGTATATAACCCCGAACGCTATTCGAAAAATTAATACTTACGAAGCCCCAAAGACAAAAAATACCTATTCAACTCCTAAAACTAACAGCTATAACAATCCCTACTCGGCGCCGAAGACTAACAACTATTCCAATCCGTATGTCCCTAAGAAGAAGTACGGGTATTGATTCTGTCTGGGAAAAAGGAACCAGGAGAGTTTTCTGGCTTAGGGGAAGAGTATATACGGGCGGTGACCTTCCTCTTCTGGGGCATTTGGGGATGTAGTTGACTTTGTGACTATTTGTTCACAGTTTTGTGTGGGGTGTTCGTAATAAGTCATATAGTCAATTACGTCCCGTATCTCACGTATAATGTCAGTGATCCGTGATCCCAGAATATAATGAATAAGCGACAATCAAAGGGATATTGGGCGGATGTAGGCAATGTAAGGGCGCAACTTGACCCACTTATTCACAAGTATGGTCGTTTCCCCTCAGGTAAAGAAATGATAAAGGAAGGATTGTCATCGCTAGCAAAGGCTATTTCAGAACATCATGGTGGAGTACCATATTTTGCTAAGAAAATCGGTGTTCCCACTTATGACGAAGCTATTGGTCGGAACCATCAGTATACTTGGACCAAAGACCTTGTAATTCAAAGGTATCAAGATTACGTTAGAGCAAAAAATATTGATTATTATCCCTCGCGCATTGAATTGCAAAAAGAGGGCAATAAACTCTATACCGGGGTTATATCCATTTTTGGCAACTATAGGAAGTTTAAGGAACTTCTTGCAGAGAAGTGTTTTGTGCTTAAACCTAAACCCAGAGCGACGCGATGGACATGGGAGGTGGCTGTAAGAGAGTTGGAGCCTATCATTAAAAAAACAGGCTACTTCCCCTCCCAGTCAGATTTGACGGGACTCGGCCTGGATGGGTTAAGAGGTTATATTGTAAAACATGGTCTTAATGAACGGCTGAAGCAGCACTTTAGCGTGAGTTCAAGGTCAAGGAAATACACAGTCTCTCGCCCCCCAAAGCATTGGTTTAGCGAAAAAAATATATTTTTAGAACTAGAAAAGATTTATCTCCATTATGGGAGAATTCCAAGCCAGTCGGAGCTTATCAGGTTGGGGTACGGTTCTTTACATAACCATATAAAAAGATTACCGGAACAAGTCCTCGAACAGTTTGGTGGTTTCAAAAACTCCTGCCTAATAAAATCTAAAGACGGCCATTACATTAGAAGCATTTACGAGCTTATCTTTGACAATTTTTTATCCCATAATAATATAGCTCATGAAACAGAGGGGCTGATTTCTAAAACTATTGGGAAGAATTATCGGTACGATTTCAAATTAGCGCTTACTAATAGCAAACTTGTATATGTTGAGATTTGGGGGTACACTCGAAATAGGAATAAATTTGAGAGGAAGTATCATGAAAAGCGGTTGCAAAAGGAGCGTATTTATCACAGATTGAACCTCCCTTTGCTCGGAATCGAGGCGGACATTTTTAGCGAGTCCTTTGCCAGTATTTATAGATTATTTACACGAAAGATACGTAGCATTGATCCATGTTTTTACCCAAAGCCTATAAATCTAGACTATATTTTATGGGGTTCACAGTATAGCGAGCAGAACATCGTAACACAATTAAAGGAATTGACGGTTAAAAATGGAGGCTATTTCCCCTCAACAGGGCAATTGCGGTTACTGGATTGCGGGGAGGGGCTGATTACACGTATGCAAAAGTTTGGGGGAGCGGCTTATTTCAAAACTATTTTAGGAGCTGATACTGCTAAGAAGGAAAGCAAATGGAACCTTGAATATTTAAGGGGGCAGCTAATAGCTATCAATCAAGGAGACTATGTCCCATCCGTAAACGAACTTAAGGCGATGGGGCGCTTGGATGTCCTTGGTGGTATTCAGAAGAATGGTGGCTTCAAAGTGGTAGCAAGGAAGTTGCAAATTCCACTAAGAAGTGATTTCCTAACAAGAAATCCTAAACCATCAAGGAGCAAATGGACGCAAGAGAGACTAGTGGAAGAATTAAGGCCGATTGTTAATCATTTCGGAAATGTTCCTTCTGAATCGCAACTGATTAAGTTGGGAAAGGGGGGGCTTGTATTTGCTATTAAGAGAAATGGCGGCTTTGTTCGCATAAAGGAGGTACTTAAGTTAAAGTCTTCGAGAAAGAAGTGGGATGAACATACGGTGATTGCTGAGATTGACCATATCATCAAGACAACACGGGTGTTTCCAACTGCGGCCTTATTGCAGTCAATGAAAAAAGGAGGTCTCGTTTCTGGGATAAATAGCTTAGGGGGATTCAACTATTTTCGTGACAAACT
>MIDO01000086.1:0-3822 GCA_001831055.1 Verrucomicrobia bacterium GWC2_42_7
GAGGTCGATCCAGTCGGAGGCTATGCGGAGGCTTTCGCGGAGGTAGATGTCAAAATCAGGGAGTTCGGATTCTTTTGATTTATTCGATTTTTTAGGGTTATTGCGATCTATGGGCGTATTATCTTCTTTTGATTTCTCGTCATCATTGTCGTTGTTTTGTTCGATATCGAGGTCTGGGTTATTGATAAAATGTTTTTCCATAGAAGATGTTACGGATTCTTTTTGTTCGGGAGAATTTTTCAGAGAGACATCGAGTAAGATATTTTTTACGAGGTAATTAGCTTTTGCCAGCTCTCTGAAATGCTTTTCTGTCTTTTCCTTATATAGGTTATCTTCTTTTTTCTGTTTTTCTCGTTCCTCTAAGTTGATAGAGACTTCTTTCTCATCTTGTTTGGTTTTAAAGTGTTGGATACGTTCTTGAAGAAACTTAAACTCGGGGAGTGATGCTTGTCTTTTCAGGCTTTTTTCTTTGAGAGATAGAGTGATTTTGTCAGTGATCGGAGATTCATAGTATGAACATGAACTTTTATAATCCCAAGGATAAGCACTGATGGCATCCCATGTAAGGGCATTGGGAAGATCCGATTCTCCGATGGGTAAAAATGTATTGAAGGAAGGAAATTCGATGTCTGAAGGGACTCCTTTGAGCTGTGTGGAGCTGCCGTCTGGCAGGTAGAATTTCTGGATGGTAATTTTGGCGGCCCCTAGATTCTGCTTCAATTTGGGGATGAGGGAGAAGCGGTCCATTTCTATAATAGCCTGGACTGTTCCTTTTCCATGGGTAGAGGGGTCTCCTACGATGAGCGCCCTTTTGTGATTTTTAAGGGCTCCTGCGACGATTTCGGAAGCCGATGCGCTGTAACGAGAAACTAATACTATTAAGGGCCCTTTCCATGCAATACTAGGATCTTTGTCGAGGTGTTCGAGGGTGCGTCCTTTTATTGTTTTTACTTGAACGATGGGACCTGTTGGCACGAACAATCCAGAAACGCTAATGGCTTCGTTCAATAAACCTCCACCATTGTGTCGCAAATCCAAAATGATTGCTTTGATTTTTTGAGCTTTGAGCTTATTTATCAGCTCTTCCATGTCGGTAGTCGAAGTATTTTGAATATCGCTGTTCGGGTCGGACCCGTAGAAAGAAGGTAGGTCAATCACTCCGATCGGGACAATGTCTTTGCCGCAAGGGACTTCGTATACTTGGGCTTTTGCGAGGTTTGAAGTCAATTTGATCTCATCACGCACCAGAGTTACGGTTTTTCGTTTTGAGGGATCGCCTCTTCCGGGTTGGATGGTTAATTGGACAACAGTGTTCTTTTTTCCGCGGATGAGTTTGAGTATATGTTTTAGCTTCATTCCCACGATATCACAGGGTTGGCCGTCGGTTCCTTGTGCAACGGCAAGGATTTTGTCACCGTTCCGCAGCATATTGCTTTTATCTGCAGGGCTTCCTGTAAAGATCTCTTTTATTACGCAATAGCCATCCTCTTGTGTGAGGGCTACTCCAATGCCTACCAGTGAGTTATGGAGGTTGTTTGCAAAGTCTTCCATGGTATCAGCGCACATGAATGTTGTGTGCGGATCGTACATATGTGTCAAGCTGTTAAGGTACGATTCCTGGATTTCTGTCGCTTCGATTTCATCCAGCATTTTTAGCATGCGTTCGTAGCGTTTGATTAGATTTTCTTTAGCTTTTTCAAGTTTTTGGGAGAAAAGTTTGTTTTTATCTATATTTTTTGTTTGATGATCAACAAGTTCTTTTTTATTTGGAGCTTTTTCTGAAGTAGGGCTTTCCTTCTTATCCAAATGGCTGTCATTTTGAGTTTCTTCCGTGTTATCGTTGTCCTCTGAGCTCATCACTTCGTTCAATAACTCATATTTGATTCGTTTTTTCCAAAAATCATCGGCCTCTTTGTCATTGGAAAAACGAGGCGCTTCGTGACGGTCAGGGGCTATTTTTCCCTTTGTTGTGAAATCAATCTTCTCGGTTTTTATATAGTTGATTACCCATTGTACGCGCGTGGAAATGCGTTGAGCGTAGACAGAAAATATTTCGAAGGCAGGCATCAAGCTTCCGCCTCGTAGAAGAAGATCAAGAGAAGGTGCAAAACGCTTGTAAAACCCTTCCTCATCAGACTTTAAGAGGAAAAGTCTATTATAATCTAAATTATCTAAGTAATTCTTCAAAAACTCCTCAAAATTTAGTTTTGAAATGGGATGCCCTTGAAAATGCAATTCTTCCAAAAGATGCGTGAGGTAAAGCGTTTCCGTCCGCATTTTCGACGTGGGCTTCAATGCTTCTTTTGTCGATCGCTCGGGTGTTTTTGAAACATCGATCCTTATCGGGGCTAATGTTGGTGCCCCCTTTAGGCTCTGTTCCGAAATTGCTTCGGTGGAGTCGGTGTCACTTTTTATTGAATTTTCTGTTGATGCTATCGCGAGCAGTGAACATGCAACTATCCACACTGAAAACAATTGATAAATCTTTTTTCTAAAAAGCATGATTGTTTATGGTAACCTCTTATTGGGAAAAAGTAAATTCATTTGCTACTTCTTCCTATTTTTTGAAAAAATCCCTCGCTTGATCAAGGAAATCTTTTTCCTTTTGCGTAAGAGCTCCAAATCCCTGTTCATTAATTTTGTCTAGGATTTTATCCAATTCTGATTGCATCTTCTCCCGCTCTGACATGTTTACGGTATATTTCATCATAGGCAGAGCCGTCGGCTTCTTTCTGAGGCGAATAACCTGTGTAAAAGAAATCCGATTAAACAAAATAAAACAAAGAAGGCCCCCAGCCATGCCTCCCAAGTGAGCTGAATTAGCGATAGCTGACAACCCTGCATGTTCCGCAAATATAAAACTTAAAAATTCGTATCCGAATATAAACCATAACAACATTTTTGGCTTCAACGTGATTGGAATTATAAAAAAGAACAAAAACGTCATTGGCTGATTGGGATAGAGGCAACAATAATAAGAAAAAATCCCTAAAACGGAGCCAGATGCTCCCATTAAAAAAGCCGGTCGATTAAAATTAAATCCGTACCAAACGAGTCCAGCGGCCAATGTGGAAACGGCATAAAGTAGCAGAAACCGTCTGCTGCCTATCGTTTTTTCTACTTCCTTCCCAATAAAATACAGAAAAAGTAGATTGAAAAAGAGATGCCAGAAACTCCCATGCAAAAATGCATAACTAATAAATGTCCACCAAAATCCCCGGTTCACTGCAAACCCAGAAAGTGCACAACCATAATCAATGACCTCGTTTCGAAACCACAGGGATAAAATGTGTTGCATTATAAAAAAAACAACGCACGCGCCCAGTATCCAATGGGTTATGCTCGACCCCCGGTAGTCTGAATAGCTATAATTTCTCCGATAAAATGAAGATACCATCTCCCTCCATTCTCCAGGAATGCCCCTCTTTCGCAAGCGTAATCTTGGGGGAACTGCTTTTGTTTTCCTCAAAGGCGGGGACTTCTAAAAACTGCAGGGAAACGGCTTTGGGTCCCCCTACACCCTTCCAAAAAGGAGGTAACTGCGCTCTAATAAGTTCTTTCAGAACTTATTAGAGCGCAGGACGTGGTTAAATCATAATATTTCTTAAATCCACCTTCATCTTTTCTAAAAAATAGGGCTTTTAGGTTTTTTTCTTTTTTCCTTAATCCTTTTTGAAAAATGAAGAGAGGTGCCAGTTGACCATGCCCAAATGATAGCCTTTGAAGCTACTGCATGTGTCGGCGTAGTAGGCTGTTATTATTTTACCGTCAGAAGTTTGTACGCTGTTAGGGTAGCCGCAGTCACGAGCTCCGGGTAGCTGT
>MIDO01000086.1:3867-4170 GCA_001831055.1 Verrucomicrobia bacterium GWC2_42_7
ATTCGGCCCCCTATTCCCATAAAACCCATATTGCGTATACCGTAAGTTAGGAGGACAGACCCATCTTGCAGAACACAAAGATGACCAGGGTGTTGCATGGGTAGCGTCAATAGCCCCTTGTTTTCCCATAAAAGCCCTTCATGTATCCCAAAATACAATTGAAGGTGATGGTCTCGATGTGTCCGGCAGATAGCCAGCCATCGATCAGAATCAACCCTCAAAAGAGTTGCTTCATTGCTGTCTCCTTCTCCCATTAATGTTGGCTTTCCCCAAGTCTTTCCTCCATTTTCGCTAAAAATAATC
>MIDO01000086.1:4203-7416 GCA_001831055.1 Verrucomicrobia bacterium GWC2_42_7
TCAGGCAATGCAAGAACTTGCCCGTACGGTGTCACACGCCCAATCTGTTCTTCAAGTCCTAGGTCCTTACAAATCTGCCACGTTTTACCAAAATCTATCGAACGAGAAAACCACAAGGGTTGCATCTCTTTATATCGTCCATTTTCTAACGAAAATCCACTGGTTAAAGCAATTGCATGTCCCTCATGATCAAGACCACAAGCCATGTGCATGCGGTTCGTTGAAGGCATATCATGCTGAGCAGGAAATCCCTGAAAACTCCAATGTTCACCATCATCCTCGCTCAACCAACATTCTTGGTCTCCCTCTTCGAGCCCATGAGATGGCTTGTTGAAAAATAGAACCAATAGCTTACCATCTCGAAATTTTAAAATGCTCGGCCATGCACAAACATCCTTCACTATAACTCTATTATTCATATATTAATATACATAATTACATAATCTTGAGGGAACTGCTTTGGGTACCCCAAAGTCATTCCCCAAGGCCCTTCCGGAAAAGAGATTATAGAGGGAATGTAAATTTCGTAAGGACTTTATAGTTAATGGCATTGAGAATAGATACGCGGAACCCTTTCTTCTGAAGAAAGAAAGGTTTCCGAACCTTCCCAAGAAATACTTTTAACAATCGCATAATAAAAACCGTAAGGTTTTTATTATGCGATGGATGAGAAGTCGCCCCAAAACGAAATACTGTATTCATTTGCAATGCGTTTTACTCTAAAATCTGTCGATTTTACTTTCGCGAAAATATCTCCTTTTTGAAAAGGGGATTGGAGAAACTGCATCTCCTCTTACTAAGTTGTTATTTTTAAATGAGTTTTTTGAAGGGTTTGGACGGTGGATAGGGGTATTTTTCTGCAACCGAGGAGGTAAACTTCCTTTAACTGAGGGCATTTAGCTAGGGATTCTACGTATTCGAGATTGTCGTTGTGGAATAAGTAAATCCATTCCAACTGAGTACATTTTTCGATAGGAGATGCGGTTTTCAGATGCTGGCAGTAGGATACCGTCAAGATATTTAGCTTTTCAAGGCAAGAAAGGGTCGATAAGTTCTCTAGATTCCAGCATCGAGATAATTCTAGTTGTTTTAATTGGCGTACGTTTTTAAGGGCTGAAAAATCGGTAATGTTCGATTGAGCTAGTTGTAATTCTTCCAGATTTGATGCATTTGAAAAAACAGTACAAGTTTTGAATGAGAAAGGTTCTATCTGCAGTGTTTTCAATTTCGGACAAGCTTGAAGTATGTTGATGAGAATTTCTTCCGATAGACTCGTGCCCATTTTTGAATAATCCATTAAAACAAGCCGTTCCAATTTGGGAAATGCCTGAATAATTTCAGGCGTTTCTCCATTAGAGTAGCCTCCAGAAGGGAAAGTCAGAGAAACAACTTCATCTCTCAAAATTCCCTTTATATGAGAACTTATTTTTAGTAGCGCAAATAATGTTGTTGGCTTTGCTACTTTGTGTCCCAACATCCGAATGGTTTCATCGGATAATGTTTCTAAAATAGCTTTCGCCTTACTAAAACCTCCAAAGATATCGTCAGGCACCTCTCTGCCACATTCTCTCAACGCAGAGACGATATCATCCAAAGCACCTTCATTTAATGCAAGTTCCTCAGCCATGACTCTATTGTGCCGAGAGGAGTAATGATTGTCAATTTAAATGAGAATTTGGGGGACCAAAAGTGATTCCTGTAACCAATCTTACACTAAACAAGAAAGGAAGAGTTTTCTGATGACCGCTTCTTGTTCGTTCGGATATTTGAGGATCTCGTATATGATGGCTGCAAAGTGTAGCTGAAAATCGATTAGCTTTTTGAGAGAGAATGAGTTGGCTTCTTTTGCTAATTTTGAGAGATACCAGGTGTTTTGGGTAAAGACACAAAACGAGCTTTTTTCTGAGACTGAAGCGAACACTTCTTCGTAAGCCGCAGTGGCTTTTTCAAATTCCTGTTTACTAAACCCCCCTCGCGGTGAAAGCTGCAGAAAGCCGGAATCCATGAGCACTTTTAACTGGATGAGGAGCCGATTGCGATTCTGCATAGCCGCCATTAACGGGCGAGATTCTTTGTTGTTAAAAAAATATCTTTGGATTGCCGCCAATACGTCATCGATTTTCCCCGAGTAAAAAGCATCGCAAACTTCAAAAAAGTTTTCTTCGCCGTAATCGCAGACTATTTCTAAAATGAGCTTTTTGGTGATTTCCTTTTCGGAAGCACCCAAATAGGTTTGGACTTTGTCGAGCTCAGTAAAAAGAGCGCGTGTATTGCCTGCAACTTTTTGAAGAAATAATTCTTTTGACTCCGTAGAAATGAGCAAATTACGTTTTTTGCATTCCGAAGAAAGGATAAGTTCTAGTGATCCTGAGGAGCTGTCTGCCTCTATGTATTGCACGTTTACGTTTTCTTGGAACCACTTATATTCTCGAGTGCGACGATCGACAGGGGAAGCTGTCAATAGGATGGAAATGGGTTGATTTTGAACGCTTAGCAGCACTTCTTGGAATTCAGCAACCAATTTCTTTGCGCCTTCACTACGCCCCACTACCGTATCACCTAAGAAATTGATGCCCTTTAGCCAAATGGACTTATTAAATCCAGGCATTGGTAACGTCTGGACGGATTGTGTAAAATTCGCAATTATTTTTTGTAGCTCACCCAGATTTTGAGCCTGTCCATTCAGAATTTCCGAAGAAAAATCGTCATTATTTGACTGCAACCCCGAATAAAATCCTCGCCCCTCTTGTAACACCAAGAAGTCATCACTCCCGCAAATCAACTGCACATTACACATTTTGTCAGCCATCTTCAACTCCGCTTTTGATCTTAGAATTTAAGTAAGGATTTTGAAGAAAACGATTTTTTAATCGCCTAAAATCGTTTTTCTAATCTCCTTTCAGAAAATGAGTTGCTTACACGAAAGTAAAATAATTGAATTTTATTTTTCGCAAGGCACTTCCTTCATTTTTGAGGTCTTTAGAGGTACCTATATTGAGGTAAATTGTAAAGACTATAGTTATTGCAAAATAATGAAGACACCGTTTAGGCTCATTTTGTCGGATATTACTAATAAGAAAGAGTAAACCATCCATCACATAATTTAAATCGTTAATCTTTTGATTAGGAGATCGTTAGGTTCCCTTCGAAAAGGACGAAAACCGAAGACCTCTAAAAACTGCGTGGAAACGGCTTTTATTGGCATAAAAGCGT
>MIDO01000087.1:0-3908 GCA_001831055.1 Verrucomicrobia bacterium GWC2_42_7
GAGAGAGGGAGGATTAGTTTTTTAATTTTATGAGCACTTCACCATATAATACAGAACAAAAGAAATCAAAGTTTTCTCAACAACAAGGAGGGGGACGTCGTCCGAGAGGGAAACGTCAAGCTTCAGATTCCTCTGAAAAGAGGGAAGCACCTATTTTTTTAGATAAGGTAGTGCACATTAATCGTTGTGCGAAGGTTGTTAAGGGGGGTCGTCGCTTTAGTTTTGCTGCATTAGTTGTTTCAGGTGATCAAAAAGGTCGCGTTGGAGTGGGTTATGGAAAAGCAAACGAAGTCTCCGATGCGATCCGCAAGGGTACCGAACATTCTCAAAAGAATACGAAAAACGTCGTTCTTCGAGGGACTACTATTCCTCATGCTGTGATCGGACGGAGTGGAGCAGGTGCTGTTATGTTACGTCCTGCGAGCTTAGGTACGGGCATTGTTGCTGGAGGAGCTATTCGTGCCGTATTGGAAACAGTAGGAATAAAGGACGTGCTCTCTAAGTCTTTGGGTTCTAATAACGCAAAGTCAATGGTAAACGCAACGTTAGATGCTTTAAGTCAATTGCGTTCTTTTGAACAAATCAAGCAAATGAAGGCAAGTCAACAAAGACATGCTGAATAAATCTTTAAGGAAATAAAATGCAACTTCATTCAATTCCAACAATCAAAGGCGAATCTCATAGGACAAAGCGATTAGGAACAGGGCGTGGCTCTGGTCATGGTGGCACCTCTACCCGAGGACACAAGGGTGGAAAAGCGCGTTCTGGCTATTCTCCTTCACCTGTTTACTCTGGTATTCCTTTTTATCGGAAATTCCCCATTCGTGGTTTCAACAACTTTAACTTTAGAACCGAATACGAAGTCATTAACTTAAGTGATTTGGCTCGTGTCGAAGGAGTAACCGAAATTACTCGAGAAGTAATGATAAAAGCCGGCTTAGTTCGAAATAACAAATTGGGAGTAAAAGTACTTGCTGAAGGGGAAATTTCAAAGGCATTAGTCGTTTACGCTGATAAATTTTCGTTGTCTGCCAAGCAGAAAATAGAGGCTGCTGGAGGTAAGGCTATTGTTCCTGTTGAGACAAATTCCGCTTCTCCGTCTAACTAGTTTTAACTCCAATGATATCTGCCTTTACCAATAGCCTAAAGATTCCAGAATTAAGGCAACGTATATTGTATACGTTAGGATTATTATTTGTTGCTCGTGTGGGCGCAAATATTCCGTTGCCTGGGATTGATCCAATGCCACTTCAGGATTTTTTTATCTCACAAGCGCAACGTGCTTCTGCAGGGAATAGTTTGATCGCACTCTACAACATGTTCACGGGTGGTGCATTTGTAAAGGGAGCGATTTGCGGTCTTGGTATTATGCCGTACATCAGTGCATCGATTATTTTGCAACTGATGACTGCGGTGATGCCGAGCCTTTCCAGATTACAGCACGAAGGCGACATTGGTCGGCAAAAAATTAGTCAATATACGCGCTATTTGACGATATTAATCTCCTTTATTCAGGGATATCTTTTAGTATTGGCATTGTGCAATTACCCAGGTAAGCTATTCCCGGGGTTTGAACCTGCGATTTATGGATCCATTGTCGTGATGACAAAATGGTGGTTCATTTTGACCGCGACTTGTTTCCTGACTGCTGGTACTGTTTTACTCATGTGGTTGGGTGAGCAAATTACACAAAAAGGGATAGGAAACGGTATTTCGTTATTGATTACAGTTGGTATTGTCGCTGGTATGCCAAAGGCTATCACTCAAGCTTTTCAAATGTTTGCAAAGCCTGTGGGTTCGGAAGGATCTTCAATTGGGTTTACGCAAGCTGTTTTGATGTTAGTCCTTTTATTTGTTGTGATTGCTGCGATGATTGCGGTGACTCAAGCTCAACGTAAGATTCCCGTACAATATGCCAAGCGTGTTGTTGGGCATAAAGTCTACGGTGGGCAAACCTCCTTTCTTCCTTTGCGAATAAATTATGCAGGAGTTATGCCTGTTATTTTTGCAAACGCCATATTGATGTTCCCACAGCAAATCTTTGCGTACATTGCAGGAGCAACCGGGTTCCGTTTTTTTCAAGATATTTCCTACTTTTTAGCTCACGGTTCAACGGTTTATTATATTTTATACGGGACAATGATTCTTGGATTCAGCTATTTTTGGGTTTCGATCATGTTCAAGCCCATCCAAATTGCTGACGATCTCAAAAAGAATGGCGGCTATATTCCTGGGGTGCGTCCCGGTGATCCAACAGCAAAGTTTCTCGACTTTGTAATGACTCGCTTAACGTTAGCGGGAGCAATTTTCTTAACTGTTATTGCCTTATTTCCAGACTTGCTCTACTTCTCTTGCAGTTTGCCTTATACGATAGCAACTTTTTTTGGTGGTACAGGTACCCTCATTACTGTTGGCGTTGTGTTGGATACAATGAAGCAAGTGGAGACTTATTTATTGCAACGTCACTATGATGGCTTTTTGAAAAAGGGGCACCTTCGTGGGCGTACTGTTAATGTGCAACAGGTCATTGATACAACGGAGATAAAAAGCCTAAAATCGCTGTGGTATCCCTTGTTAGTGCTATTTGGACTAGGATTAGCCTCTTGGGTGATCAGAGAATTTGTGATGAAGTCATAAATGATTCCAATTAAGACAGACGCAGAGATTAAATGCATGAGGGAAGCTGGCCGGGTTGCTGCTACTATCCTCGATAAAATGGTTGCAGCGGTTGCTCCTGGAATTTCTACCTACGAGCTAGACCAATTAGGTGCACGGTTTATGGAGGAATTGGGGGCGACTAGTGCAAGTTATAATTATAAGAGTGGCAAACATTCTTATCCTTGTTACACCTGTATCTCTGTTAATGAAGAGTTGGTACATGGCATTGGTTCTTTGAAAAAGATATTGAAGCAGGGTGATATCGTTTCGATAGATGTGGCCGTTTTTTACAATGGGTTTGTTGGGGACAATGCCCGTACCGTTGTTTTAGAGCCCGTCCCTGCGAATATTTTGCATTTGGTAAAAACGACAGAAGAAGCGCTTTATGTGGGAATTGCTCAGGCTTGTCCAGGGAACAAGTTGGGCGATATCTCTAGTGCGATTCAGCAGTTTGTTGAAAAAAACAAGCTAAGCGTTGTTCGGGATTTCGTTGGGCATGGGGTTGGTCGTGATATGCATGAAGAGCCCCAAATTCCAAATTTTGGAAAACCCAAAACGGGTCCTATCCTAAAAGCTGGGATGACTTTGGCTATTGAGCCAATGGTCAACCTTGGCAGTCA
The DNA here is from genome assembly GCA_001831055.1 of Verrucomicrobia bacterium GWC2_42_7. Lineage (GTDB taxonomy): Bacteria > Verrucomicrobiota > Verrucomicrobiia > Opitutales > GWC2-42-7-A > GWC2-42-7-A. The sequence continues at coordinate 3,279 of MIDO01000087.1, forward strand.
TAAAGTGGAGCTTCTTTCAGATGGGTGGACCGTTGTGACTGCAGATAGAAAACCTTGTGCTCACTTCGAGCATACCATTCTAATAACCGAAAAAAAACCGGAAATTTTGACTTTTTTGAAGAAATGACTTCCCAAATTGTTTTTTTTCTATAGATTTCCGCTTTTCTTAAAAATACTTATAAAAATATATGCCACGTTTACTTGGAGTAGAAATTCCACATAATAAAAAAATCGAGTATTCCCTACGTTACTTGTATGGAATCGGCTTAACTCGCGCTCAAGAGATCGTCAAGACCGTAGGGATTGACCCTACAAGACGCGCAAATGAATTGAGCGAAGAAGAGCTAAACAAAATTGCTGCTGTTATTACAGAGAGAGGTTTAAAGGTAGAAGGTGACCTGCGCCGCGAAATTATTGCGAATATCAAGCGCATGCAGGCGATAAAGTGCTATAGGGGTTTACGTCACTATCGTGGATTGCCTGTACGCGGTCAACGTACACGTACTAACGCCCGTACACGAAAGGGCAGTCGTAAGACGGTTGGTATTGTTCGCAGTAAGGCTTAATTAAAGGAATTTTTAGTATGAGCGAAGAGAATAAAAAATTAACCACAACAGAGTCGACAGCTGA
>MIDO01000087.1:3923-7042 GCA_001831055.1 Verrucomicrobia bacterium GWC2_42_7
AAAAAGGAAGCAATTGCGTCCTCTGATGTCAAAAAAGAAGACAAAGAGGCAAAAAAAGAGCCTGTTGCTGAAGCTAAGGAAGAGGTTAGGCCCTCTCAGCCGACTGCCCAAGACCTTTTGAAAGAGGACCTTGGAGAAGTCAAGATTCGTAAGGCAAAGGGAAGTAAGAACATATCAACAGGTGTTTGCCACATTCTAGCAACTTTTAATAATACGAAAGTTTGCTTCACAGATATGGGAGGTCAGCTATTTGCTTGGTCTAGTGCAGGCAAATGTGGGTTCAAAGGATCTCGCAAATCTACGGCTTATGCTGCGCAGGTTGTTACTCAGGACGCAGGGCGTAATGCTATTTCACATGGATTAAAAGAAGTGGTCGTTCAGGTTAAAGGACCTGGATTGGGTCGTGATTCTGCCATTCGTGCATTGCAAGGGTTGGGATTAACGGTATTGAGTATTTTTGATACAACGCCAATTCCTCATAATGGGTGTCGTCCTCGTAAACATCGTCGTGTCTAACATCATATAAGGAGATTTTAAAAATGCGTTACACTGGTCCAAAAACCCGAGTCAATCGTAGATTAAGTTTTGCTGTATTTCCTGTAAGTAAGTCTTTTGAAAAGAGACCATATCTTCCTGGTATTCACGGTCCCCGTTTGCGCCGTCGAGTAACAGATTATTCAGTAGGTCTTATTGAAAAGCAGAAGCTTCGTTTTATGTTTGGGCTTACTGAGAAGCAATTCCGCTTAACTTTTGAAAAGGCAAAACATCAACGTGGTATCACGGGTGAAATCCTTTTACAATTGCTTGAGACTCGTCTAGACAATGTGGTTTATTTGTTAGGTCTAGCAAAAACTCGTCGTGCAGCTCGTCAATTTGTCAACCATGGCCATGTTCATGTGAACGGTCATAAGGTTGATATTGCTAGCTATTCTTGCTCTGCAGGAGAGGTCATAGAAGTTAAGGAAAAAACGTCCTCTAAGCAATTGGCTACACGTTGTGTTGACGAATCTCAATTCCGCACACCTCCAGCTTGGTTAACCTTGCAAGGAGATCTTTTGAAAGGGACAGTAAATCGTTTACCTCTACGGGATGAAATGATCCAAGGGGTTAATGAGCAACTAGTCGTTGAGTTCTATAGTAGGTAATTTTTTTTTGAGGAGGATCCAATATGGCAAAACGTTTAGGAAAATTTGAATTACCTAGCAGATTGATAAAGGTAGAGGAATCTGCCACCCCATCCTATTGCATGTTCATTGCAGACCCTTTTGAAACAGGGTTCGGACATACAATTGGGAATTCATTGCGCCGCGTTCTTTTGAGTTCAATAGAGGGAGCTGCTGTCAGCTCTATCAAGATCGAAGGTGTTCACCATGAATTCCAGAGTGTTGATGGGGTTGTTGAAGATGTTACCGATATTGTATTGAACCTCAAGAAGGTACTGCTCAAGAGCCAGAAGAGGGAAGCGGTGCAACTTTTTATTGATGTTGAACGCGAAGGTGCGATAACTGCTGGTGATATTCAAGGGGATCCTGCTGTTGAGGTCTTGAATAAAGACCAGGTTATTTGCACGCTTGATAAGAAACAACGGTTCCTTGCGCAATTGGAAGTGATTGTTGGGCGTGGTTATAGGCCTGCTGAAAACAACAAAAAGGACAACCAACCTATCGGTGTTATTCCTATTGATGCGCTCTTCAGCCCAGTTACTTTGGTCAAATATGGGGTTGAAAATACCCGTGTTGGTCAAATGACCGATTTTGACAAGCTCATTCTCGAAATTTGGACAGACGGTCGCATTACACCAGAAAATGCATTGAAAGAGGCTAGTTCTATTTTGATGCACCATTTGGATGTTTTTGCAAAAGCTAGCGATGAAGAAATCCAATTTGATAATAAGGCCAAAGAAATCAGTGAGGAGCAAAATCGTCTTCGTAAGCTCCTTAACATGAGCGTAAATGAGATCGAACTCTCAGTCCGTGCTGCTAATTGCTTGAACAATGCCAATATCCTTACTGTTGGAGAACTGGCAATGAAATCAGAACAAGAGATGCTTAAATACCGTAATTTTGGTAAGAAATCCTTGACCGAAATTAAGCAAAAGCTTGAGCAGTTGGGATTGTCCTTAGGAATGAAAATCGATGAACGGCTTTTAGAGCGTCCATCGAAAGAAATTATGTTGAAGTAACTTTTAAGAGGGTGAACAAAAATGCGTCACAATAATCACAGACATCAATTAGGTGTAAAGAAAGAGCACAGAATAGCAATGGTTTCGGCCATGGCATGTGCGCTTATTAAGCACGGAAGAATTACTACGACCTTGGCGAAGGCAAAGGCTCTTCGTCCTTTTGCTGAGCGCATAATCACGCTTGCGAAGAAGGCTGCAGCCACTGAAGACAAAGCAGAAAAATTGCATTATCGCCGCTTAGCAATTGCTCGTATGCGCGATGTGGATGCAGTCCGAATCTTGTTTGATGAGAGGGCAGCGGAGTTTGCAAAGCGTCCAGGTGGGTATACGCGTATTTACAAGCTTATTCCACGTGTAACGGATGCGGCATCAATGGGTATCATTGAGTTAATTGCAGCTTCTGACGAGGGATACAAAAAAGCGGCTCGCAAGACAAGAGCGCGCTCAAAAAAAGCCTCTGTTCCAGCAGCAGAAACGTCTTCTAAAGTAGTTGAAGATTCCAAAGAATCCACTGCTACCAAAGAATAAGTAGGGTTTATTTTGAAGAAATAAATTGGAAAAAAACGGCTTTTAATCAATTAAAAGCGTTTTTCCAAAAGGAGTGAAAAATGCGAAAACCTTTCTTTTCACAAGAAAAGAAAGGTTTTCGCGCTTTCCAAAGAAAAGCGAATATCGCCAAAGAAAAATCTAGCGATTTTTCTTTGGCGAAGGAATTTGTTTTCTAAGAACTTTAATGTCTTACGCTATGTATGCTCCATCATGTTCGCTTCGTCCGTCTTCTCGAAATCTTAAACTAACTTTTTTAGCGGATTAGGGGAAAGGAACAAAGTATTTTAGCCCGCCTGCACGAATCCTTGAACTGACGTTTTTCTGACCCCTTTTGAAAAGGATAATATGCGTGTAATTCGTTTTTGCAAAAATGTGTTGCATATAAATG
>MIDO01000088.1:0-1900 GCA_001831055.1 Verrucomicrobia bacterium GWC2_42_7
TGGGCGCTTTCTCTTGTTTTGCTAGGATCTCCCTGGAGATAGCAAGCAATTAGCTGTGCTACGCTTTGCATCAAAGGAACCTCTGTCCTTTTCATTAGATGTTTGTTGGCGGTAGACGTCCACTTTTCTTGAGATATCCCAAATTCCAGGTGAGAAATGTAACCCTCTGTTGCTGCCATCACATAAGGGCCAACAATCGATTCATATATTTGATAATACATCATGAAATATAGGATTAATTAATTTAAAATCGCAAATCTTGGGTTCTGCAAACCCTTTCCGAAAAGGATACAACTTCTACTCCTCCGCGAAAGGAAAATCTATCGATTTTCCTTTCGCGGAATAACTCCTTTTCGGAAAGGGGCTTGGGGAAAACGCTTTTAAGCGATTAAAAGCCGTTTTCCCCAATAATTTCTCACTCCAATGAATTAAGGGAATTGATTTCTTTTGTCCAATCTGAGAGGTCGCGGAAATCTTTGTAGACACTGGCAAAGCGGACGTAGGTGATGGGGTCGATGCTTTTGAGTTTAAGCATGACGAATTCACCGATCGATTTACAGGGGATGTCTCCTTCGTGTTGTTTTTGCAGTTCTTCGACGATTTCCGAGACCATTTTTTCGATAGTATGGGTGGAAATGGGGCGTTTTTCAGCTGCTTTGTTGATGCCGACGACGATTTTATTTCGGTCGAAGGCCTCTCTACTACCATCGCGTTTAATGACCCATAGCTCTTCTCTCAATATTTCTTCGAGAGTAGTAAAACGATAGCCACATTTCAGGCATTGTCGGCGACGGCGAATAGTACTAGGGGTACTTTCTCGTGTATCTAAAACTTTTGTATCCTCGTGTAGACATTTCGGGCAGTGCATATGTTATAAAAAACCGCTGATTGAATGGGATAATGCATGTAATGGCCAACAGATGAGTTCCGATAGCATATAGATGAAGCCCATGGCCATTTTAATGCAGATGAGTAGAATCTTGTTGACGAAAGGTAATTGTAGTAAAATGAGAATGGTTACGAAACCCCATTGCGAGATATAGAGATAGGTTTCTTCTGTGACATGAAATACTTTTTTTAGCAAACAGGATCCATCCAGTGGTGGGATTGGCAACATATTGAATACAAACAGCAAGCAATTTAAAAACAGGATATTGCCCATTAGTCCGGAGATAGGTCCGTTATTTCTAAAAATGGTATTGGCTGCTATAGCAGCGAAAAGAGCAAGAAGTAGGTTGCTTGCGGGTCCGGCTAATATAACAAGAAGATCGCCAAATTTTTTATTTTTAAAATTGTTTATGTTAAATTCTACAGGTTTTGCCCAACCCCATATTCCTAGAGGTGTTACAAAGAGCATCATAATTAAGGGAAGGATGATTGTTCCAATTAAGTCGATGTGAACCAATGGGTTCAGTGACAGTCGCCCTTGTTGCTGGGGAGTGTTATCTCCTAATTTATGAGCTGCCCAAGCGTGGCCCCACTCATGAAAGGTCAGGCTGATTAAGAGCAGCAAGTAATTTACAAGGATGATCCGAAAAGGATAAATGTTCATGTTATTTGTTAGAAGTGGGCGGTTTCGGTAATTTTCCTAAAAGTTCTTGTCTCGCAGCTTCGTAATCCGGATGGAATACTTTTCCTAATTTTGCGCGAGCCTCTTCGAATTTTTTCATTTCAAAAAGGATACTAGCTTGGTTAAACGCGATAAGGTCTTCTTCTTTTGGAGACTTGGATGTTTTTCTCAGATCCTCCCAACATTTCATAGCCGCAGACCAATCGGGCTTCTCTAATTCGTAAAAAGACTCTGCATAACGAAGGGCAAAAGATCTTTCCTGTGGGGCGAGTTTTGCGGCCTCTGCGAAGGCTTCTTGCATTTTCTTTTCTAATACAGCGGATTCAATTA
>MIDO01000088.1:1927-5950 GCA_001831055.1 Verrucomicrobia bacterium GWC2_42_7
AATGATATTGAGCTACACTGGGGCTAAGTTGGATGGCCCTCAATAATTCATCTAGCGCAGAGGCATGATTGCCTTCTTCTGCAAAACAGTTGGATAGTTGTTGGTGGATAACAGGAAGGGAATCATCGATAGCTTTTGCTTTGAGAAAAATGGCTTTTGCTTTTGCAGTTGCTGATATCATGCGAAGGAATTTCCCATAGAGGATAAGTCCGTAAATGTTTTTTGGATTTTCGGTGACAAAGGTATCATAGCGTTTGTTAATTTCCGCCAACTTCAGCTCTTTTTCTGTTTCAGAATAGCTATTGGGGTCTTGCTCTATTTTAAAAAGGAGCGTCTGCTGATCCTCTGCCAACGTTTGTAAGACTTGCTCTGCAAGGCCTGCAGGCTTTTCTGTATCGGAGGACACTGCAACTATTACAGGCGAAGCAGACAAAGGCCCTTCAGCTGCTTGGGTCGGAGAAAGAAAGCCCCACCCTATCTGGCATAGTACAAATAGTTGAAATTTTTTCATTTTACCCATGACAACAGCCTCCCCTGCAACAATGACCCTGTGCAGAAGGGCAATTCCCTTCGCAAGGGGATGACGATAAAGCCGAAAACGAGGAAAAACATTTTTCTAAGTCAGTGGCTTGACACTTGGGGCAATGAACCCCCTCTTTCCCGGACACTAGTTGCTCAAAGAACAAACCGCAACTTTTACACCGATATTCATAAATAGGCATTGTTTTTATTACAAAATTTGCAATCTTAACTAGAGCTACCTCATTTTTGACTGAGTACAACAAAAAACTGAATGTAGCTTGACAAATTTTGTATATTTATATGACAGACCTGACAGCCATCTTGAGCAGCTTTTTTGGACTCCTAATCGGAGCTGGCGGTACTTATTACCTTTTGCGCCCACAGTTAGAAAAAGCAAGAAAGGCAGATGATTTAAGGACGGAACTTGCTGTTATAGAAAAAGAAAAGGAACTGATGATCGCAAGTCACGAGGAGACTATTCAGAAAATGGAGTCTTCATTTGTCAGTCTTGCAAAAACTGCCTTGGAATCCAACAACAAGTCCTTCTTCGAATTGGCTCAAAGCCGCTTCGAATTATTGCAGCAAAGTGCTCAAAATGCATTAGACCGCAAAGCCCAGGGAATTGATGGCGTTTTAACCCCCATGAAGGAGGCCCTTGCCAATTTTGATAGAAAAATCAGCGAATTAGAGAAAACCCGCGAAGGTGCTTATGCAGGTCTTTCTGAACAGGTGAAGGGGTTATTAAATATCCAAAGCAAGCTGTCTGTAGAAACCTCAAACTTATCAAAAGCTCTCAGAGATCCTAATACGCGTGGACAGTGGGGTGAAATGCAGTTGAGACGCGTCGTTGAGACCGCCGGAATGGTAAATTATGTCGATTTTGAGGAGCAATTTTCTGTTTCTAATGATGAGAGAAAACAAAGACCCGATATGGTTATCCAATTACCAAACGGTCGGAATATCGTTGTAGATGCAAAAACGCCCAGCTTTCAATCCTACTTCGATTCGTTGGAATCTGTTGATCCAGAAGAGCAAAAACGCCATCTACTTGAACAATCCTCCCAAATCCGTAAGCAGCTAGCAAAACTAGGATCCAAAGAGTATTTTAAGCAATTTGACTTTTCTCCCGATTTTGTTGTCCTTTTTTTGCCCATGGAATCTATTTTTAGCTCAACAGTTAAAGTAGATCCTGAATTAATTGATTTTGGCTTCAAAAACAATGTAGTTGTGGCCACACCGATAACGTTGATTGCCCTCCTGCGTATCGTGGCCTATGGATGGCGCCAGGATGATATTACAAAAGAAGCGAAAAAAATCCGGGACCTAGGAATAGAGCTACATAAACGCATTTTTTCAATGGCCAGTCACTTTGCAGACATGAAAAAAAGTTTAGAGAAAACAGTAGAATGCTACAACGCCTTTGTCGGTTCCATGGAGCGCAAAGTCCTGAGCCAATTGCGTCGGTTTACCCAACTGCAATCCAATGACTCAGCCGAACTCCCGTCCATTGACCCCATAGATGATCCGATCAAGGAAGCAACCCTACCAGAACCTAAAAACCTTAAAGAGGAGCAACCGGAAGCCCTTCTTTTGGGGTGAAAAAAGGAAAGGGTTTCGACATCCCCTAAGAAAAACCAAAGGTCGGGCTAAAAAACATAAAAAAAATTTACTTTGTTTAGCCCGAAGGGATTAGGTTTATTCATTTTCTGGAAATAATCCTCTATTTGCGCCAATAGATTTTCGTTTCATTATAAAAATTTGAAATTTTTACTTTACACGATTTGGTAAAAAATTATTGAAAAGAGCTCCTCTTTACATGTAAACTGCTTTCGAAGCTTTCATTATTAAACTAATTATTGGATTTTTTACTTCTATGAAAAGACAACTAATATTGTGGATATTATCCCTTTCTTTAACTCAAGTTCTGTCGGCTAGTATAAGCGTTTTCTACTGCAACAAAGCAGGAGTCGCTCATCTAACAGAAGAATCCGCACCCTACTTAGAATATAAAGAAGGCACTCTAAACTGGATTGCAGAAGATATAGCTAATCAGGAGACCTATGATAGCTTTACGAGATCGCAAAAGTATTTTATTCAAGTAAGTGGGCAGTATAACCCTGACGATTTACGAACATTCCTTGAAAACCTCCCTTCTTGGATTTTAGAGATATACATTTCCCCAGAAACCCTTATGGAGGATATTTTCTTGGCTAATTGGGAAATTTCCTGTGATGATGCAAAAGGTATCCGTTATGTCCGGCGCATTGGAGTAGAATTTTTTACTCATCGAGAAAAGGGTTTTGTTACTGATTTTAATCAAAGTCAAATAGATGCCACAGATAAGGAATGTGCGCATGAAATTGAGATCGAAGATACAGATGATGATCCATTTCCTTTCGAACCAATTAGTAGTGAGCCTCTTTCTGATGAAGAAACTTCCACTTGGCAAGGGCTAGCTTGTCCCACTCGTGTCGACCTCATAGACGGTGAAACGTCACAAAGTCCCATTAATATATGGATCCCAAAGCCAATAAAGTCTAGAGCCTATTGCTTTGTAGATGGCCAAACTGAATGAAAATACTTTTAATCGCCAAATGTCGATTTTTATGGGAGATAGTGGAAATCCTCCTTTTTTACCTCAAAAATAGAAGGTTCCACATGTCCGGCCCAAGGACGCTAGCCATAATCGATTTTTTGGAATCTTGTTCTTGAAAAAAGTGAGGGTGGGGTTAATCTGTCTTTCCATAATTAAATCATGAGCAAAAAAATACTGATTCTTGGGGCAAATGGCTTTATTGGAAATAGCCTTACTTGGCGGATTCTGCAACAAACCGATTGGGAAGTTTATGGCATGGACATGGCCTCTAACAAGCTCCTTCATTGCCTAAGCAATTCTCGTTTTCACTTTTGCGAGGGAGATATTACTATTAATCGTGAATGGATTGAATATCATGTTAAAAAATGTGATGTCATTATTCCGCTTGTTGCTATTGCTACTCCAGCCCTTTATGTTAAAGATCCGCTGCGGGTTTTCGAGTTGGATTTTGAAGCTAATCTTGATATTGTCCGTAAGTGTGTTGATTATAAAAAGCGACTCATTTTCCCTTCTACCTCTGAGATTTATGGAATGTGTGAGGACAAAGAATTTGATGAGTACACATCCAATTTGGTCCTTGGTCCCATCCCCAAACAACGATGGATTTATTCCTGTCTAAAGCAGTTGTTAGATCGAGTAATTTACGCTTATGGAGAACAACACAACCTCGATTACACCCTCTTCCGTCCCTTCAACTTTGTTGGGCCAAAACTCGATGACATCAATGACCCCAAAGAGGGAAGTTCCCGTGTTGTCACCCAGTTCATTCACAATATCATTCACGGCCAGCCCATCAAGCTTGTTGATGGCGGTAAACAACGTCGCTGCTTTACGTTCATCGACGACGGAGTAGACTGCCTTATCAAGATTATTGAAAATAAAAATAATGTAGCCTCAAAAGCCAT
>MIDO01000089.1:0-2621 GCA_001831055.1 Verrucomicrobia bacterium GWC2_42_7
AACAACAGAATGACTGATCTTGATTAATCCCAAGGAGGAATCGTTGGAAGCGATAGTGTCGTCTGCGCTAGAGGGATCGAAAGGATTCATGAGTTATTTATTTTGAGTAAATATGTCTTTGGGCGTTCTATTGAGGAAGTCTTCGATATATTTTGTAGTATATTGACCATTCTTAAAGCAAGGATCTAACATAATTGCTTGGCAGAAAGGAATAGTCGTACTAATCCCACGAATAATATATTCGCTCAAGGCACGATACATACGGTCAACAGCAATTTGTCGATTGCGACCATAGGCAATGAGCTTGCCGATCATGCTATCATAATAAGGAGGGATTTGATATCCTCCATAAACATGTGAATCCACACGAACGCCATGACCTCCTGGAGTATAACACAGAGTTACTGTTCCTGGACACGGTGCAAAATTGCGGCTAGGATCCTCTGCGTTAATTCTGCACTCAATTGCATGCTTTGTTATTTTAACATCTTTTTGGTTAATATTTAACTGCTGTCCCGCAGCGATCAGGATTTGGTTTTTTACTAGATCTATACCCGTAACTTCTTCTGTAATTCCGTGTTCTACCTGGATGCGCGTATTCATTTCTATGAAATAGAAGTTACCACGCTTATCTACCAGAAATTCGATGGTCCCAGCATTCTCATAACCGCAAGACTCGGCCAAGCGGACAGCACATTTACCCATGCGATTGCGCAAATCTTCAGTTAAAAAGGGAGAGGGTGCCTCTTCGATCAATTTCTGATAACGCCGTTGGATAGAGCAATCTCGCTCACCTAGGTGTATCACCTTTCCATGGCTGTCTGCAAGGATTTGGAACTCTATATGGCGAGGCTCTTCAATGTATTTTTCTATATAAACAGCGCCATTTCCAAAAGCTTTCTCCGCTTCCGCTCTTGCAGCATTGAATTCCTTTGTGAAAGCGACCATGTTATGAGCCAATCGCATCCCTTTACCTCCGCCACCTGCAACCGCTTTGATAATAATGGGAAATCCGATTTTTTGAGCAACTTTGCAAGCCTGTTCTTCATTGTCAAGGGGCCCATCACTCCCCATAATAATGGGAACTTTTGCCTTTTTCGCCATTTCTCTAGCTAAGGCCTTATCACCCATAGACCTGATAACCTCAGACTTAGGTCCAATGAACTTGATCTTGCAGCGCTCACACTGTTCGGCAAAACGGTAGTTTTCAGAAAGGAATCCATATCCAGGATGGATCGCATCCACATCACCAATTTCTGCGGCGCTCAATATACGGTCTGCTTTGAGATAGCTCTGATTGCTAGCATTGGGCCCAATGCAGATAGCTTCGTCCGCTAACTGCACATGCAAGGACTGTTCATCTGCCTCGGAATAGACGGCCATCGTCTTGATGCCCAATTCCCTACACGCCCTAACAACACGTAGCGCTATTTCTCCACGATTTGCAATGAGTATCTTTTGAAACATTATGAAATGAGTTAATCTACCTTAACTTTAAATAGTGCCTGTCCAAATTCTACAGCTTGTCCATTTTCTACCAATATCTCTAGAATCGTTCCCTTAAGTTCTGCCTGTATTTCATTCATCACCTTCATGGCTTCAATAATGCAGCAAATGGATTCAGGATTCATCTTTGACCCCACATTTGCAAATGCAGCAGTATCAGGGCTAGGAGATTTATAAAATGTACCAACCATGGGCGATTTTATAAACGCAATGCTTTTATCGTTTACAGGAGCTGCCGATGGAGCACCCTGTATAGAAACGGATTGCATCGGCATTGCGACGGGCAATGGAGCAGGAACGTCAATCGAAGAATAATCGAGATTACCTAGATCAGGTTCGCGTTTGATGCGCAGTTTTAAGTTCTGTTCCTCGATCTCGAACTCTGTTAAGTCAGAACGCTTCATAAGATCGATAATCTGCTTTATTTCTTTTATGTCCAAGATGTCTCCTTTGCTAGAACTTGTTTTTTGTTTATACGAAACAGAAAATATAGCAATGTGAATTTTTTAACCAAAGGCAATGCGTTTTTTCATTAAATGATTTTTGTGAGGGGAAAATCCGTTCTAAAGTAAATTAAACTTCAATTGGCTATGCAAGTCTCTCTTTACCTTTTGAGGTAAAATTAAATGTATTGAGAAGGGGGATGGAAACCATTCTTTTGAGGTAAAAAAGAAGGGTTTCCACAACCTTCCTAAGAAAAACCAATAATTGGGCCAAAAAATTCTTAAAAACTCTTCGAATTGGTTTGGCCTGGCAAGGTGAGACTCATTCATACTCTTAAAAAACAACCACTTGTTTATATCAATAGATTTTCGGTTCACTATAAAAACTCTATTTTTTAGAAAAACTGTCCTTGACGAGATAGGGTGTGTATTTGATTACATTTGCGCGTAACTAATTTTTAAAAAATTAGTTATGCGCAAAAACTCCTTTTCGGAAGGGGTTTGGCGAAACGCTTTTAGGTGACTAAAAGCAGTTTTCCCAACCTTTTTAGAATCCGCAACTCTGAGCACAAATCCGCAGCCCAACGAACTCGAAACTTAAGATTTTTTCTTTTGCCATTCGCCATAACCCCCAGAAAGGTGTTAGCTTAAGAATTCGAGCAGGCCGGCAAG
>MIDO01000089.1:2748-4484 GCA_001831055.1 Verrucomicrobia bacterium GWC2_42_7
TTCGAGCAGGCCGGCAAGGTGAACATGAGGGAGCGTACATAACGTACGTAACCGAATGTGAATCCGTAGCCCAACGAACTCGAAACTTAAACTAACACCTTTCTGTGGCATGTATTTTGCTGTGAATCCATATTATTATAGAGACAAACAGCGCTGCGTTGTGTTAAACTAGAGACTCATGAAGGGAAAGGGCAAAGGGAATGAGAGGGGGGGAAGAGGGTCTTTGACCCTGCTAGGGCATTTGATTGGGTTGGGTGCATGCTTATTTATTGCATGGGGGCTTACAACAGTTCCATTGCTATCTTCTCCGAGGAAATCGATAAAACCAGTCTCTGGAGATATTCCCATTCTCTCAAATTCACAGCAGTACCTATCACGTTTAGGTCCGCCTCCCATTAGATTTGAAAAAAAAGAGCAAGAATTTGACAGGAAAGACCTCATCCCTTTATCAAAAGCTGAGGAGCTCAAGGATAAGGATATTGTGAGAAAAAATGGGAAAATCATACCTGAGTTTTTGTTGGATTATACCCCTTCAATACCCCAACTTACTCCTCCACTAAATGCTCCATTAAAGACACCTGTAGTTATTTCCACTCTTGACTCGTCACACAATGCCCCCACCCCATCGATCCCGCAGCAGGGCACCTCTCAAGTCGATTCCATACAGAGCATCTCTTCGATTATCGAAAAGACTTTTCAGCAATCCAATGATAAAAAAGTAAAGTTACTAATCCCCTTTGATATGCCTTATCAAGCAAATCGACAGCCCCAAGAATCCACAACTAGTTCTGCTACATTCATTAAGCGATGATTAAATTTATTCAAATAGGTTTTTTTGCAATGGGGTTGTTTGTTTTAGCAATCCCGTTGTGCGTGGGTTCCGGTGAAAGCGAAAATCCGAAATCAAATGCCGTTTCCAAAAAAGAAGACGAAAAAAAGAAAGACTCAAATGACAAAGAAACTCTTGAGGAAGACACGCTCGGACCCAACAGTAAATCGTCGTTCCAGAGGAGAATGGAGGCGTCCCTATTAACCTTATCTTCTTCCAGTATAGAAACTTTTAAGACATTAGACCCCAACTACACCAAGTCAAAGTGGTTTAAGGCCTTAGAACAAGCACACATTGCCCTCTTTTTTAATCAAGGAGTGGATGTTCAAAATTACTACATGCAAGCTATTTCGTTCCCGATGCCTCCAGGGGTTACCCAACTTATTTTGTTGGAAATGGCGGATGTCCTTTATAGTGAGCTACATTTGCCAACAAAGGTGGCGGATATTTATGAAAAATTCATCGAAGAGTACCCAAATCACCCCATGGTTCCGGAACTTTATATAAAATTGGGACGTATTTATCGTGAAATGGGAGTTTATGACCTATCTATCACTAAGTTCTACAACATTATTAACCTAGCGATTCGCATCAAAGAAAGTGAAATCAATCACTACAAAAAGTTTGTCATAAGGGCACAGATTGAAATAGGAGAAACATTCTTTCAAAATGGAAATTATGGGGAAACGCTTCATACTATAGCTCGCATACAGAAAAAGGATATCTCTCCTGAAGAACAAAAACACATCGATTTTCAAGTAGCCTATTGTCAATTTAATTTAAAAAATTACACGGCAGCCGAGACTTCCTTCAAAGGACTCATTCAAAAGTATCCAGATGCAGATTTTATTCCCGAATGTATGTTCTTGCTGGCTAGTACAGACAAGCACCTCAATCAGTTAAATGA
>MIDO01000089.1:4493-8353 GCA_001831055.1 Verrucomicrobia bacterium GWC2_42_7
CAACAAAAGGTATTCCCAGCTCAGAAAGAAACCCTGCCTTATTGGCAAAAAAGAGCATCCAACCAAATAGCAAACGAATTCTATGAACAAGGCGACTTCATCAATGCCATCAAAATTTACCAAGCCATCATCCCCATCAACAAAGACCCTAATTGGCAATGGCCTGTTATTTACCAAATAGGCCGATGCTTCGAACGCATACAACAACTCGATAGGGCAAAAGAAGCCTACCAAATATTAGTATCAAGCAAAGAATGGCAAGATTACCCCATCACACCCGCACTTAAGTCTATTCAGGACATGGCTAGTTGGCGACTAAACCACATCCAATGGATCACAAAGACCGAAGTAAGCCTTAATAAACTCCTAGCTCCCCCAGCTGTCCCAACTAAAGGGAAGTAGGGGAACTGCTTTTGGTCGCCCAAAAGCGTTCCCCTACCCCCTCCGAAAAGGAGATAGTCGCCTAAATAAAATCATACTGATTTTACTTAGGCGAAAAATAACTCCTTTTAGGAAAGGGGCTTGGGGAAAACCCATTTTGGGGGACCAAAATGGGTTTTCCCCAACAATCCTTACCTAAAAAAGTATCGCTTTTAGACGAAAAGGAAGTAGGTTGAGAGGGTATATGAATATGATTTTGTCTTCCGTTCTGGAACGTTATCCCTCCTTGATTGGCTGCAAAGGGAGTATCCAAGAAGCCTGTGACGCGTTTGTCGCTTGTTTTAAGAACAAGAACAAGGTCTTAATTTGCGGGAATGGTGGTAGCGCTGCCGATTCGGAACACATTTCTGCTGAGCTACTTAAAGGGTTTTGCAATCACAGAAAATTGTCTGGCGAACTGAGGACACGTTTGGGGAGCGAACTCGCTGACCAATTACAAGGATCTTTACCCGCGATACCTTTAGCGAATTTTACTTCTTTAGTATCAGCTTATGCCAACGATTGCAACCCAACGATGGTCTATGCCCAATTAACGCTAGGGTTGGGTCAGCCAGGTGATATTTTGCTTGCTATTTCTACTTCAGGGAATGCTAAAAACGTCATTGCAGCTGCACAAGTCGCACGCGCAAAAGACATGAAAATCATCGCCCTTACTGGACAGACAGGCGGCAATCTTAAGTCCTTCTCCGACATCACCATCTGCGTCCCAGAAACAGTTACCTACAAGGTCCAAGAACTTCACCTCCCCGTTTATCACGCCCTCTGCCTTATGGTCGAATCCGCTATTTTTGGGTAAAAGAGGTAGTTATAGTATGGGCAATATAGCATAAGACATTAAAGTTATTACAAAACAAATTCCCTCGCCCAGGAAAAATCGTTAGATTTTTCCTGGGCGATAATCGCTTTTCTTTGGAAAGCGCGAAAACCTTTCTTTTCTTGTGAAAAGAAAAGTTTTCGCATCTTGTCTCTTCTTTAATGTCTTATGCAATAAAAGCAGTTAAAAAATCAATCCCTTTGCGCGAAATAAAAATCGATAGATTTTTATTTCCGCGTATATAACTCTTTTTTCGGAAAGGGGCTTGGGGAAAACTGCTTTTGAGGGACGATGGTTTTCCCCAACCTTTCTTCTCCAAGACCCACGTTTTTAGCTTGTATATGAGGCATTTTATATTTTGCTAATAACCTACTGATTTTTATGGATCATTTGTTTATTGGGTCGTTTTTGGGGTACGTAGCCATTTTGGTGGTACTTGGGGTTTATTTTTATCGGAAGCAGAGGGGTTGTCATGAATTTAGTTTAGGGAATCGGTCGACAAATTATTGGGTGACAGCGATTGCTACCCATGCAACAGACATGAGCGCGTGGTTGTTTATGGGGTTTCCTGGTGTTGTTTTTGCCAAAGGTTGCTTTGCGACTTGGACGGCCATCGGGCTTATCATTTTCATGCATCTTACCTGGAAATTTGTCGCCAAGAGGCTGCGTGAATTGACGGAATATCACGGGGCAATGACACTCTCTTCATTGTTTGAGAAACATTATGGGGATAATAGCGGCATCATCAAGATAATCAGCACCTTATTTGCTTTGTTCTTTTTTATCCTCTATATTTCAGCGGGAATTGTTGCATTAGGTCGTGCCTTGGAAACGGTTTTTGGCTTGTCGTACACCTCGGGAGTCTTGATTGGGACGTTCGCTGTCAGTGCATATACTGTATTAGGTGGCTTTATGGCCATTGCCTGGACAGATTTCTTCCAAGGAATTTTTATATTATTTGTGGTCTTGCTAGTTCCTCTATTTGCATTGAATCATGTGGGAGGATGGGAAGATTTTGTCCATACGCTAGAAATAAAAAACGTCTCATTAACCCTGCTGCCAGACTGCTCTTTATCCAATTGGATATCAATTATATGCATGGTTGCCGGATGGGGTTTGGGTTATTTCGGACAACCCCATATCTTAGTAAACTTTATGGGAATTGATAAATCAGAAAACATCAAAAAAGCCCACGTACTCGGGATCTCTTGGCAAGTGATAACATTGACCTCTGCCTCTTTTATCGGATTGGTAGGTATCGCCTTTTTCCCTGAGGGCCTTAAAAACAATGAACTCGTCTTCATTTCCATGGCAAAAGTACTTTTTAATCCTGCTATATCTGGATTAGTACTATGTGCAATTCTCGCTGCAGCCGTCACGACCATGGACAGCCAAATCTTAGTCTCGGCATCGATTCTTACAGAAGACGTCTACAAGCGCTTCATCAACAAAGACGCGCAGGGACACCGTTTAACCATTGTTGCTCGCCTATCGGCTCTATTAATAACCGTGCTTTCACTCTCTTTGGCCTTCAATAATAGCAAAAGCATTTTTAGCTTGATCCAATACGCATGGAATGGCCTTGGCAGTACTTTTGGCCCTTTACTCCTAATGACCCTTTATTCTAAAAACGTAACCCGCCCTGCTGCCATTTCCGGGATCGTTGCAGGCGGCACCACCGCTATCTTGTGGCCCATCGTTAACCTCTCTTATAGCGAATATGCCATCATTCCTGGCTTTCTAATCAGCTCAACCATCATCTTTGTCGTCTCCCGGCTAACAAGAAGGGAGTAGGGTGAAATTTTTGGGAAAACCAATAGTCCCCCAAAATGGGTTTTCCCAAAACCTCTTTCCAAAAATGAGATTGTTGCGCGGACACAAATTTCTTCTGGACTTTATATTCGCACAAGGACTTTATATTCGCACAAGGACTTTATATTCGCACAAGGACTTTAACTCTTATTTCAACAGCAACATGCAAGTTATTCTAGATATTGATCTTGATTTCTTCCTGGATAAAATCTTCTACTGCGAAACGGAACCTCGAGGAAGATTAGCGAATGGCGATTACGCGGTAGAACCGATACGATCAGCCAAGGCTTTTTTGAAGGAAAGCTGTGGGTTGTCTGAAAAGAATCCCATCCCAGGATACGTTTGCATTCATCACAAGGAAGTCTTCCTAAAGTGGCATTCTATGATCAATCAAGGGCTTCTCAAGCCACCCTTCGAAGTCTTTCATATAGATGCACATGCAGATCTTGGCTTCGGGGACAAATCTTGCCTCTACATCATGGAAGAACTCCTTCATAAGCCAGCCCTCAATCGTTTCCCAAAACTCAATGGCGAAGGCCGGCTTGATAATGGGAATTTCCTTGCCTTTGCAGCGGCTTGCCAATGGCTCTCCAAGGTTACCTACGTCACTCATCCCAAATGGGACGACGACATTCAGTGGGTTCACATGAAGGACTTTTCAAAGGACAGCGGATTCCTCCAGCTAAAAAAAATGCCCCGCCACTTTGCGCATAAACTAAAAGATCCCCAGGAGATCAAAAAACTTCCCTTTGAACCAGACCCTCTCATCCCCTTCGAGATCATTCCACGCGAT
>MIDO01000089.1:8416-8508 GCA_001831055.1 Verrucomicrobia bacterium GWC2_42_7
CGTTCCGCCGACAAGCTTTTCCATCAACTACAAGCCATTATAACAAGGCTATAGTGAACTGAAAATCCATTGATACAATTATAGTTGATCAT
>MIDO01000090.1:0-4085 GCA_001831055.1 Verrucomicrobia bacterium GWC2_42_7
TTATAAATGAGTCTAACAAAACAAAGGGTAGCCTGAAGCGTATGCTCAAAGCTATGATAACCTGTCTCGCTTTTCGATGAAAAGTGGATGGGGGATTCGAACAAACCCTGTATATCGCGAAAAAAACTCTGGGTCGACTCTATATTTCCCCCAGGAAACATCTCCTTTTGCATCGAAACAACTTCCTCAATAACGTAATTAACATCAAGAGTGTTGTCTTTATTTAGAGGGAAGTACTTATTCATGTTGCGCTTAAAGTTGATTGATCCGGAACCTTTTCCTTTGAATAAAAAAGAAAGGGGTTCTGGGACCTCATTATCCAATTAAACTCCAGGGAGACGGTCCCCTAGACAAGTATCGACAAGTCGGGCGTATTCGACCCATTCATGGTTTGAGGGAACGCGCTTGGTGAAGCCGGCCACTTTTTTTAAGCTAACAGGAACACATTTGTTCCCTTTGACGGCAACCATCACATTCATAACCCCTTCCATGATCAATTGAATCGCTTTAGTTCCGAGCTGTGTACAAAGCAAGCGGTCGGTGGCAGAGGGTGATCCTCCTCTTTGGACATGTCCTAATGATGTGACACGTGCATCGATACCAGTGCGTTGTTGGAGTTCTCTTGCGATACGGCTTGCCATGGGCTCTTGGATCAGATGGATGCCATCTGCATTTTCCAAAATGCTACTTTTCTTTTTGTTTTTCTTTTTTTCTGCTTCTTTTATCTCGGCCTGTGACACAGCTCCTTCTGCAACAGCAACAATAGAAAAGCGTTTATTTGCGCTGCGGCGCTTTTCAATGTGTTCTGCAACGACATCCAAATTGTATGGAATTTCGGGGATCAAAATGACGTCGGCACCCCCGGCAATACCCGAACCTAATGTTAACCAACCTGCTGAGTGCCCCATAATTTCACAAACGATGATCCGATGGTGGCTGGTTGCGGTTGTGTGTAGGCGGTCAATGGCTTCGGTTGCAATCGATAGAGCGGTGTCAAAACCAAATGAAATATCTGTCTCAACGATGTCATTATCAATGGTTTTTGGTAAAGAAACGATGTTCACTCCTCCTGCTTCAAGTAAATGCAAGGCGTTTTTCTGGGTCCCATTTCCTCCCAAGCATACCAGACAATCAATTTGCATTTTTTTGAGATTCGATACAGCCACCTCTGTCATGTCCATTAACTTATCGCCCATGAACATCTTATGCGGCTTTTCGCGACTCGTTCCCAAAAGAGTGCCTCCTTGCGTTAAGATCCCACTTACTGTTCTCCCGTCCAGAGGAGTTGTCCTGTTTTCGACAAGTCCCCTAAATCCATCCATAATTCCGATTACTTTGAGATCATAGTGAAAGGCTGCTTTTGCAACCCCTCGAATCGCCGCATTAAGCCCAGGACAGTCCCCTCCAGATGTCAAAACCCCAATAACTTTCACCTTTGCTTTTGATTTCATATCGTTCCCTTCATTATGGACAGGAAATAAAGAAATGACAAGACACGAAAGTCTTTCTTTTTTCGCGAGAAAAGAAAGGTTTTTGGAGCGAACCATGATTGATTAATAACATGTTTTTTAAGAACTTGTTATGGCGCATATTCCCTCCTTTTTCGAAGGGGTGCGGGGAAGCGCTTTTGGGCGACTATTGTTTCCCTGCAGTTTTTAGAGGCCTTCTATTCTTCAACATCATTTGCTCATTAATTAAGAATTGCTTTTGGGGGATGATGTTGGTTATTATAAGGGTATGGGGTCTGGTATGAGTTCTGGAGGGAAGGTTTTGTTGGTGGATGATGATTTATTTCACCTAAACATATTGAAGCAGGTTTTAGTCAAGAGTGGGTTTTCCGTATATGAATTTAGCGACCCTCAGAGTGCGATCCATTTCTTCGATGATCAAGAGGATAGTTTTTTTGACTGTGTTGTCTCTGATTACCAGATGCCAAAGCTAAATGGATTAGAACTTTTTCATCATCTCAGGGAAAAGGATGGTTGTGTAGGTGGGATTATTATTACAAGTGAGGAGGATCAGCACGTAGTTCAGGAGTCACTGCGAGCGGGAATAACAGATTTTTTGGGTAAGCCCATCCATCCATCGGAGTTATTGGAGGCAGTAAGTCGAGCGGTTTCCATGACATGGAAAAATCGACAACTGAGAGAAACTACACAGGGCTTGTTGCAGGCTAAGAATGTAAACTTCCTATTTGACGAGGATTTTCCTGCATTTGAGGGCTATTTAAATGTATTTTACCACCCCAGAGATCAAATTGGTGGAGATTTCATGAGTATTTTCCAATCATCTGAAGAAAAGCATGTGATTGTATTAGGAGATATTTCAGGGCACAACCTGCGATCCGCTTTAATTGCGTCCTACTGCAAGGGGTTATTGCAGGGGCTCATGAGTAAACATGTTCCTATCGAGCATATTTTTGAGATTTTTAACCACACCCTCTCCAAACAGATGAATTGCGGAGAACCTTTTTCCTCTGAAAATATATTTAGTTCATTATCCGCATGTTCATTGGAAATAGATGATAATCTGGGACGCGTAGAATTATTGAATTATGGCTTCCCTTTTGTCATGTTTTTCACAAAAGACGGTCGCATGTTTAGATCAAGTCGATGTTCCTCCCCTCTGGGGTGGGACTACACTTATAACGGGATTAAAGAGGAAATAGACAGTCACGATTGTCTATTCATGTACGTCTTCACAGATGGATTGCCTGATTTTGCCGTACAACACAATTTAAATCCCTTTTCCCTTGCGTATAAGATGTTGCAAAAGAAAAAAGAAGTCGATGAAGAATTTCTTCAGTCTTCTAATGACGACATATTGATCGCCCGTTATCAATTTGTAAGAAAAATAAGAGCCTCAACCTTGATACAACCTCTATTCGCTGCCTACTACCCCGGGAGTGATTTCCATTCCATAGATGAATTACAAGCCAATTGGGAAAAAAGCCTATTATTTGCATTGGGAGAAAAGGTAAAAGACCGATTAGATGAAATAATCTTGTGTTGCAGAGAAGCCATGTTAAATGGGCTTATACATGGTTGCAACCGAGAAGAGAACCTCCACTGCAATTTACAGATCAATTATAAAGAAATGCAAAACGAATTAACGATTCGGATTGATGATCCTGGCCCAGGACATGATTTCGATTCAACCCTTCGGGAAAAATTATTACTAGAAGATCCAGCCTCTTGTGACTGCCGGCGCCTGGGACTAGTGATGATTTCACGATTGGCAGATAAAATGGATTTTCTCAATCGGGGGGCTACTATTATTATGACTTTCTCTCTATAGTTATAGTCAATTAAAAATTTATGGATACAAGTAGAGGGTTGTTTCCAATCAAATGAATAAGGCGGATTCGGGTTTACCTCAAAAAGAAAGGGGTTTCGGAATCGTCAATAGAAATTAAACTATAGTAAAACGTATTGAAAATGAATACAGTATTATGTTTTAGGTCCTCTTCTCATGCATCGCATAATAAAAACCGTAAGGGTTTGATTATGCGATTATTAAAAGTGTTTCTTGGGAAGGTGCGGAAACCCTTCTTTCTTCAGAAAGAAGGGTTTCCGCGTATCTATTCTCAATACTATTAACAATATCCATACACTATTTATGAATCAGCTGAATTATTTGGTAACGAGCATCGGAGCGAAGGTTGCTCTCACTAGATTGTTTCGCAATGTTATTGAAAAATTTGGCGGGCAATTGATCGGGATCGATTGCGATCCTCTGGCTCCTGCTGGTGAATTTTGCCATAAGTTTATTTCCTGTCCCCCGCTAGAAGATCCCCATTTTCAGGAAAAAATCAAAAAGATATGCAAAGAAAATCGAGTGGCGTTAATCATTCCCACAAGGGAAGAAGAATTGATTTTTTGGAAAAGCTGGAAAAACTTCTCTATCCCAGTGGCGTGCTCCGGAATTGATTGCCTCGAAATCTGCAGGGATAAAATCAAAGCCGATGCATGGCTTAGATCGAATAACTTCCCTTCAGCGCCTCATGTTCTTGTAAAAGATGCCATCAAAAACAATCCCTTCAAAAAATTCCCTCTCATTGCAAAGGGAAGGACGGGAAGCGGATC
>MIDO01000090.1:4107-6151 GCA_001831055.1 Verrucomicrobia bacterium GWC2_42_7
CGAAGTTAGACGGTGAAGAATATACCATCAATCTCTATGTGGATAAGCAGCACCATTGTCGATGCGCGATCCCTCACCGTCGCATACAAGTGGTAGACGGAGAAGTGAACCGAGGAATCACAGTCAAAGACCCAGAATTAATGCAATTGGGAAAATCCATTGCAGAAAAATTACCAGAATCCTACGGCCCTCTCAATGTTCAGGTCTTCTACGATGCCAATGACCACAGCATCTACGTAACGGATATCAATCCTCGCTTTGGAGGAGGATACCCCCTGGTTCACGCAGCAGGCGGAACATTTACCGATTGGTTAATCCAGGAAGCCCTAGGGAAACCCCTAGATATCCCCAAAGACAACTGGATCCCCAATCTCCTTATGCGACGTTACAGAGAAAATATTTTCACTGTTTTATAAAGGGACGCCTGGATAAGAAAGGTTGGGAAAACTGCTTTTAGTCGCCTAAAAACGTTTCCCCAAACCCCTTCCGAAAAGGAGATTGTTGCGCTGAAATAAATTCCTCATGGAATTTCTTCCAGCGCAATAAGATAATTTAAAATGGTCCTTGACTAGGAAAAGGTTCGCACAATTTATGCCTTGCTGGCACCTTTTCATCACTTTGGCAAAGGTTTTTCGGCAGGATGAAGCCTAACTTTCAAAGTTTTGAGAAGTTAGGCCAGCAGTTAGTGTTTGACGATAGCAACTTCTCTTAACCTCTGAGCCTTTCTTTCCAATTGCAGGGCTTCTATCTCTGCAGGTGTTACTTGAGTGCGAGATAAACGAATTTCTTGTAAAGAAGGGCCTTTCGATAATAATGCTTTGATGTCATTTATTGAAACATTTTGAGAATCTATGTAAACCTTTCTTAAATTTTCTAGGTTTGGAAGTGAATCAAAAGCGCCACTTTCACAATAAAAAAGAGATAAATCTTCTAGGTTTGGCCCTCTTTCAAATATCACATTTAACTGACTTAACCCTTTAACAAATAAACCCAATTCTCGAAGTTTTACCAACATTGGCAATGTTGTATGGTCTTGATTCTGAGCATAATCCAGTTTAAGTTTCTTTAAATTTGGCAATTTCGACAACCATCCAAACTCCGAAATATTACAAAAAATTTCTTCTAATTCTGTTATGTTTTCTAGAGTCGGTAATTCTGCTAGATCTTGATTATTAAATTCATTCAAGACAATCTTTTTTAACTTATTATATTGAACTAATGTTTTTAGATCGATATTAGTTCTTTGGCCAAAAGAGAGAGTTCTTAAGTTGATTAGACCCGAGAGTATGTTAGGATTATTTTCTACAGTGCTTACATTAAGCGTTTCCAAATTAACTAACTTCGATATATCAAGCGCCACACCAAACTTGAGAATGCATAGCTCCTTCAAGCATTTTTGAGCGTTTGTATTTTCATTTAAAGCTTGCACATCTCTAGGGAACCAAAGGTAGTAGGGGTCTATCTCAAATCCGAAACATGGCTGAGGCCTTACATTAGCAACGATATCTATGAATTCTGACGCTTGCGGTGGTGTCACACGATAACCAAGATACAGTAAGGATAAGCGGTTGATTACATTTGGATGCTCGCATAAACGTTCAACCTTCTCACAAAAATGCAAAAGATATCCTCCCTCTAATACAAAGTCAAATCGGATATTTGAATGGGGATGATCATTGGCAATTTCTATTATTTCATCGACAGACCTGGCCTTTCCTTGCGAAAAATCCATATGCACTATTTCTTCGGCAAATGGATATCAGCTTTCAACGCTCACAGACAATGGAATTTCAGTTAGTAGCACTGGCGGTAGCTATACAATAAGTAACGTGTCAGCGAATCATAGCGTAGTTGCGGCATTCAGCCTCACCCCAATTATTGATACAACCGCTCCAGTTGTTACACTATCCCTGCCAGCAACATCGTCCACACTAATTGTGCCGGTGAGTTTTAGCGCTA
The DNA here is from genome assembly GCA_001831055.1 of Verrucomicrobia bacterium GWC2_42_7. Classification (GTDB taxonomy): domain Bacteria; phylum Verrucomicrobiota; class Verrucomicrobiia; order Opitutales; family GWC2-42-7-A; genus GWC2-42-7-A. Next base: position 6,067 of record MIDO01000090.1, read on the forward strand.
CAGATAACATAGGGGTAACCGGATATTGTCTCCTTGCTACCAATACTTTAGCTGACTGCGCATGGGTTATGGCAGCACCATCAAG
>MIDO01000091.1:0-4044 GCA_001831055.1 Verrucomicrobia bacterium GWC2_42_7
AAAATGCGTTTATCGACCAAAGAACGATCCAAGTGGAGTTCCATGTTGCCGGTTCCTTTGAATTCCTCAAAAATCACTTCGTCCATGCGACTTCCGGTTTCGACAAGTGCAGTGGCTAGGATAGTCAAGCTGCCACCACCTTCGATGTTTCTTGCGGATCCGAAAAAGCGTTTTGGGGCCTGTAATGCACTCACTTCGATACCCCCTGACATCGTGCGTCCTTCGTTGGGGACCAACGTGTTATAAGCACGAGCGAGTCGGGTTATGGAATCCAACAGGATCATGACATGACGCCCGCTCTCTACCATGCGTCTCGCACGAGATAACACCATTTCAGCTGCGTGTACGTGATTTTCTGCCGATTCGTCGAAGGTAGAGCTGATAATTTCTGCCGGAATCTGACGTCTAAAATCTGTTACTTCTTCCGGACGTTCATCAATGAGCAAGACAATTAAGTGGACATCTGGCTCGTTTGTTAGAATCGAATGGGCAATGTTTTGCAACAAAACAGTTTTACCTGTTCTGGGAGGGGCCACGATCAACCCGCGCTGTCCAAGTCCGATGGGAGTCAAAACATCGACCGCGCGCATAGAGGTGTTGTCCCATTGAGAATCTTGATTGCTACACTCCAGTAATGTTCTCTTAAGTGGGTAATAGGGAACTAATTCCGTAAAGCGTACTACACTGTTCAGCTCCTGAGGATCCTTGTCCATAACAGACAACACCCTTATTACGCAAGGACAGCTCTCTCCCATGCGAGGAGGATGCAATTGGACCTTTACTTGGTGTCCCTTCTTCAATCCATATTTTTGGACAAAATGCTTAGGGACAAAGGCACTCTGCTCCCTAACAGAATAATTATCAACGGCATAAACAATAGCCCCATTATCGTCATCAAAAACTTCCAAAATGCCCTCGGAAATGATTGGGATTTTATTTTGAAAGGCATAACGGGTGATCTCTTTAACAATGTGCCAACGCTGCGGATTGGTTTCAAAGGCTAGACCTAGTTGCTGTGCTTCCGCCATCAACTCGGGTAAGGGCAACTGGTAAATGTAGTTAAAATAAATGGGTTCGTTTTCGCCGGTTGCTTGCTCAATCAATGCATCTAAGAGCTCTTGATCTTGAAAAATATTCCAATGAAGCAAGCCGCCTATCTTCATTTCTCCCTTTAAGCCCCGTTTAAACCCTTGTTGGGGCCCCGTCTTCCACGGTTGGTTCCCTTTACGCGAGTCATTTCGTGTGGCGCCCTGTTGAGTTTGGCGACGTTGTTGATTTTGTTGCTGGGACTGATTCTGCGGCTTAAAATTAGGGGAATTACGACTGTGTTGCTTATCCTGTCTACCTTGATGTCTGTTATGAGAACGGTCAACACGCTCTCTTTCCCTTCCTTGATGTCGATACGCATTTCGCTGATTATCCCCAACCTGATCTCTTTGGCCTAGGGATGCCCCCTGTTCGTCTTTAGATTCTTCATCTTTTGGTTCTTCATGGTCTTGTGCCTCTACATCGTCATCCTCCTGCTCTACAGGTTCCAAAAAATGATCCTCCTCTTCACGGATTGCCGCTTCTGCGTCCGTTTGGGTAGAATCTGCGTAATCCCTAAAACCAGTTTCTTTGGGAGAATGTGTATCGGATGGTTTTTCAGTGCCAAGATCTTGTCTTCTGTGAGAATCGACTTGGGGCTCTGGTATTGTTGAAAATGCAGGGAAATCTGGAGTTTGATTTGTTTCTGATGGGGTCATCTTCCTTGGCCTTCCACGCCTAACAACTCTTTTTACAACTGGCGCATCCGCTTTAAGCCCGTCTCCGATCGTCGGATATTGATTAATTTCATCCATATAATTTTTTTATCAAGTAGAGAATTTGTTGTTTTAGAAAATCAAACGAACCGTCGTTCGTAATCACAAAATGGGATTTCTTTATCTTCTCTTGCAATGGCAATTGTCTCTTCAGCCTTGCTTCTATCTGTAGCAACGAGTAACCCTTCGCATTCAATCGTTCATTCCGAACTTTAGAAGATGTATATATACAGACAACATAATCACATATATTTTCAAGCTTTTTTTCGAAAAGTAGAGGTACCTCTACTACTACAAACTGCCCCTTATACAACTGCATCAGCCGCTCTCTTTCTTCATGTATGCGGGGATGCAACAAACCCTCCAACCAATCCAACTCTTGTCCGTCATTAAAAACAATAGACGCTATCTTTCTCCGAAAAACCCGTCCCTCATCATCAAAGATTCCCCTACCCCAGCGCCCTTCCAACACCCCCCGAATCCCCTTATCAGTCCGCATCAACTCGTGCGCAATGGCGTCACTCGAAATAATCTTCGAACCCGTTTCCTCAAAAAAACGGGTCCCTGTCGTCTTCCCACAACCTATTGTCCCTGTTAATCCTATTATCATGATTCCTTTGTAAGGAAGGTGCGAAAACCTTTCTTTTCCAGAAAAGAAAAGTTTTCGCGCTTTCCAAAGAAAAGCGAATATTGCGGAATTAAATTTTCAGCAAAATTTCCTCCCGCGCAAGAACTTCTTTCTCGGAATGAGCTTAGGATAAATAACTTGATAATTATCCGAAAAGTGATCACCTTTTTGGAACAGGGTCAGAAAAAATTTGTTCTCTTTGCACAACCCCGAAGAAAGATATTAGCTCACGTTTTTTGAGCAGGCAGCTGTTGTTCCCTTTGCACAACCTCCCTGAAAGATGTTATTTTAAGCTTTCGAGCAGGCGGACAAGCTCATTACGAGGGAGCGTATTTAAATACGTGACCGAGCACGAATGCGCAGTCCAACACACTCGAAACTTAAAATAACATCTTTCAGCAGAAGAAGTCAATGACCAGAGTAGCCCCCTCACGCTCGAAGGAGAGCTTGTCGGCAAATGATTTTATGACGTTCAAGCCGAGGCCGTTGTGTTCTTCTGTGTTAGGGAATTGCGGGTTGGCGAGGGTTTCTTCTATTGTTTTTTCTTGGGTAGAAGAAAACCCTTTGCCTGGGTCGTCGATTCTGACTCGCAGACAACGTTTATCTTTGTAGTAGGCTATCTGAAGGCAACAATATTTATTTGGATCACTTTGACACCCATGTAGTTGAGCATTCAATAGTCCTTCGCGACAGCATAATAAGATATTATCAAGCCGATCTTCAATCAAGTTCCCTAAAGCAAACCGCAAGCTGTTCTCCCATCCCTCTTGCAAGACGTCGATATTCGCGTATTCATTACCTGTGTATATCTCATAAAATAAAGGGACGGGCAACTCTTTTTCTGATACTTTTTTATTAAGCTGAAGTCTTACACACAAGATATCGTCTTTAATAGCCTCAAAAATATCGTGAGGCGTTTTAGTTCCTTCGAAGAGGACAAAAAGGAGGGCGTAGATATTGGTTTGTAGCTGGTAGGCATAGTCGACTATTCCATCAGAAAACGCATACAGAAATGCACCATTTTGTACATTAAAAATTTGTGGGGTACTATCTGCATTTTCCATCCATCCAAGTGGCATGTTACTGCTGGAGGCTAGCATAACCGACCCACAGTCGCAAACAAGGCAAGGGAAAGGGAGGGCGTTATTTTGAATATATAATAAATTGTTTTTGTAATCAATTTTTAAGGCACAACAAGCCATTGAATAACGAATGCCCTCAAAAGCGCTAGCAGATTTTTCGTAATTAGCTATTAATAAATCGTTAAAAAAGGTTAGTGCGTCCTCAACGGGCCGCTTTGCTCCCTCAATGAAACCTTTTAGCAAGCCAAGGAAATAAGAGGCGACCACAGCAGATTGAACATCGTGACCAGAGACGTCCCCCAAAAAAAGCAAGTATTTATCCTCAGACAACTTAAAGAAATCGATGCAATCACCTCCTAGCTCATGTCGTGGATGAAATAATATCTTTACGAATGGCTGCATCTCCGACTGAAGAGAAAAGTCTGAAAACAGAGCAATAGCCTCTCCTGCTTGATTTAGACTCTCTTGAGTTTCCTTAAATTTGCGACTCTCTCGAGTGTGCTTAATTGCTACGATTATCCGTGCGATCAAT
>MIDO01000091.1:4061-6417 GCA_001831055.1 Verrucomicrobia bacterium GWC2_42_7
AATAGCGGGCTTATCCGTTTCTGTCAGCATGATGATGGACAAGCTGTCATCGATCGCTTGAATTTCTTTCCTGAGGTCAATACCTGTTGTTTTCTCAAGCAAGAAGGGAATGATGACACAATCAAAGAAATGAGTTGGATATTTTCTAAAAATATCTTCTAACCGGGATGGATTGCTGCTGCACTCGACAACAAATTCCGAATGTTTGAGACAAGAATGGATCTGTCTCAAACTATCAGGATCGTCATCAATCAGGAGAACGTGACCGTGTATGTGTGCGTGCGGAGTTTCCATGGTTATTTAATAGCGGTAGTGATTGTTTTTGAAAGGACCGTTAATCGAGACTCCGATGTAGGCGGCTTGCTTTGGAGAAAGGGATGTAACTCTCGATCCAAACTTTTCCAGTTGAAGCCGAGCGACTTCTTCATCTAAGACCTTTGGTAACAACAAAACTTGCGGTTTGATCTTACCCCGGTTTTCCCAAAGATTTATCTGGGCGAGAACTTGGTTTGAAAAGGAAGAAGACATGACAAACGACGGATGCCCTTTGGCGCAGCCCAAATTTACGAGTCGTCCTTCGGCTAGAATAAAAATCTTATTGCCGCTTGGAAGGGTATAACGATCCACTTGAGGTTTAATGCTTTCTTTCAAAACACCAGAATAGTTGTTCAGCTCTGTAACTTGGATTTCGTCATCAAAGTGACCAATATTGCATACAATTGCTTGGTTTTTCATTTTGAGGAGGTGCTCTATAGTGATCACATCGCAATTGCCTGTAGCGGTAATAAAAATATCGGCGGTATTCAAAACATCTTCAATCAGAACAACTTCAAATCCTTCCATGGCTGCCTGAAGTGCACAGATGGGGTCGATCTCTGTTACTTTAACAACCGCACCAAATCCTCTCAACGCTTGAGCACAACCCTTTCCGACATCGCCATACCCACACACAACTGTTGTTTTCCCAGCAATCATGACATCGGTAGCACGCTTGATTCCGTCAATTAACGATTCGCGGCAACCATATAAATTGTCAAACTTTGATTTCGTGACAGAATCATTGACATTAATGGCAGGGATAAGCAGGGTGCCATTTTCCTGCATTACGTAAAGGCGATGAACACCAGTTGTGGTTTCCTCAGAAACGCCATAAAGCTCTTTTACAAGATCGGTCCAATGGTGCGGATTCGCAGAATGAACTTTCTTCAAAAGCTGCTTAATAATGCCCTCTTCTTTTGAAGAAGGGGCTTCATTCACCCAAATTGAACCGTGCTCCAGCTCATATCCCCGGTGGACAAGCAGGGTGGCATCGCCTCCATCATCGACAATCAAATTGGGCCCCCGTCCATTTGGCCAAGTCATGGCATCAAAAGTACATTGCCAATAATGCTCCAACGACTCCCCTTTCCAGGCAAAAACGGGGATTCCTTTTTTCGCAATGGCAGCAGCAGCTTCGTCTTGCGTAGAAAATATATTGCAACTAGCCCAACGAACATCTGCGCCGAGTGAGTGAAGTGTTTCAATCAGAACAGCCGTTTGGATCGTCATATGCAGGGACCCGCAAATACGCGCTCCGCTTAATGGCTTTTGGGTAGCATACTTTTTACGCATCGCCATGAGCCCAGGCATTTCAAGCTCAGCGATTTCTATCTCTTTGCGCCCCAATTCAGCCAATTCAATATTTGCTATTTTATAAGTCATTGGAAGTAAAAGTCCGTTCTAAGTTAGTGGGTCCGTAAGCCTTTCTTTTTAAAGGGGAAAGAAAGGTTTTTATGAATTTTTAAAAAAAACTAACGATCGCCGAATCAAAAAATTGAAGATATTGTTTAGGCTATCGGGGGGATTTTTTAAAAATTGTGTCATTGTATCGTTAATTATAGAGCACAAACCATAAAAAATCGAGCTTTTTAACCACATCTATTTGGCGATCTTAAAATCTTACAGATTTTGAGATCGCCAAATCTTTCGCTTTTCTTTGAAAAGCCCGCGAACTTTTTAAGCTGAAATACCCCCTAAATTAAGTACCGCCCTCAGCGCCATAGCTTTGGATGTACTTTCCCAGGGGAGATCAGGTTTTGTGAAATGTCCGTAGTTAGTTGTCTTGCGATAAAGGGGTTTGAGAAGATCAAGCTGACGTATAATGTCGGCAGGCTTGAAGCTAAAGACAGAGGAAACCGCCTGCTCGATGTCTTCGTCTGGAACGATTCCGGTCTCGAAAGTATCAATGTTGATGCTTGTGGGGTTGGGATGCCCAATGGCATAAGCCACTTGAATCTCAACTATTTTTGCAAGTCCTGCAGCTACGATATTCTTTGCTACCCAACGACACATATAAGCTGCAGAGCGGTCTACCTTG
>MIDO01000092.1:0-3949 GCA_001831055.1 Verrucomicrobia bacterium GWC2_42_7
AAAACGGAGACCCATTTGTGTCTTAATGCGAAATAAAGGGATTTTCCATAAAATTTTAGGAAGAAAGCTTCCAGGCCATTCGCGAATTTTTCCAAAGTCGTCTTGCTTTCGGCCGAGCGGGCTCCCAGCATGCGCGCACACATGAGGGGGGTCAATGTAAGAGAGACTATACCGGATGCGACAATCGAAATGATGATAGTTATGGAAAATTCCTTAAAGACGCGACCAATCTGTCCCTCCATGAACACAAGAGGAATGAAAACAGCGGCTAACGACAATGTCATCGAAAGAATTGTAAAGCTAATCTCCTTGGCACTTTGTATGGTGGCTGCGAATGGAGATTCTCCTTCTTCCATCAAGCGAACCGTATTTTCAAGAAAGACGATAGCATCATCAACCAGGAATCCGATTGCGAGGGTCAAAGCCATTAAAGAAAGGTTGTCTAAGCTATACCCCAACCAGTTCATTACAATGAAGGTTAGTAATAAGGATAAGGGTAGGGCAACGGCAGGAATTAATGTGTCTCGACAGCGTCCAAGGAACAAGAAGATAACGATGACGACGAGAGCGAAAGCAATAATAAGCGTTTCCTCAACATCTGCTAGGGATCCTAAGATGCTTTTTGCATCATCATGTATAATTTCTAATTGAATGGAACCAGGAAGTTCTTTGCGAAATTCAGGTAGTAATTCTTGGATAGATTTGGAGACTTCTACTGTATTTGCGCCGCTAGCTTTTTGGACAGCCAAAACCAAACCGGTTGCACCATTCGTTTGAAGAGAATCCCTTGACCAAAAATTCATTTGTGTGTCTAAACTCGCGAGGCTGTCTTCGCAGGTGGCCACGTCTCTCATATAAATGGGAGCCCCATTCTTGTAACTGATAATGATGTTATTATAGTCTTCAGCCTTATCAATTTGCATGCCAGGGATGATTGTAAAGGAACGTTCGGCTCCTTTAATATTACCCGAGCTAATAGAAACTGAACTCGCCCTTACCGCATTAGAGACGTCGGTCATAGTCAACCCACGGTTATATAATTGGCGAGGATCGACATTGATTCGGATTCCTCGAGGAGAACCATAGACGTTCACTTGAGAGACCCCTGGTAATATACTGATCCTTTGAGCAATTTCTGTTTTTGTATAATCGTAGAGCTGTCCTGTTGTCATGGAGCTGCTCGTGATCGACATATAAAGAATCGGCGTGCTATTGGGGTCTGTCTTTTGGTAAGTGGGAGGAGCTGGCATGTCTGGGGGCAAGCTGCCGCTGGCCCTGGAAATTGCCGATTGAACGTCTGTGGCTGCCGCATCAATGTTTTTGTCTAAATTAAAGACAATGGTGATGGTAGTGTTTCCCTGAGAACTCGTTGAGGTTACTACCTGAAGTCCTTGGATCGTCATGAACTCTTTTTCGAGAGGCGTTGCGATGCTGGAGCTCATCATGGCCGGGTCCATCCCAGGATAACTCGCGGAAACCTGAATGACAGGGTATTCGACATTAGGTAATGCGCCGACAGGCATGGACTTGTAGGCATATAGACCAAACAATATGGCTGTCAGGGTGACCAATACCGTCATGACAGGCCGGCGAATAAAGGGTTCTGAAATACTTTTCATAAGAAAGATAGGGGGTTAATAAACCTACTTGCCGGCAGGCTTTTCTAATGGTTTAGAGGGGTCTGTAATAATAACTCTTGCGCCAGGATACAGCATCACAAAACCAGAGGTAGCCACCATTTCCCCCGGCTTAACTCCCTCTCTAATAAGGACCCTATTCCCTTCTTGAAGTTGACCCAAGACAACAGGTCTAATTTCTGCAACTTGATTGGGGGCATCCCCTTTGACGACGAAAACAAAGCGACCTTTCTGATTAAGTTGGACCGAAGGTGCTGGCACCATGACAGCGTCCGATATGTCTTTTAGAAAAATACGCGCATTAATAGATTCTCCTGGCCAAAAGAGATGGTCGTCGTTTTTCATTTCAGCACGGACTTGAATGGTTCCAGTGGTAGAAGAAATTTGATTGTCTACAAAGAAAAGATCGGCTATGGCCTTTTTTTCAGGATTAACCATGGAAGAGATTTCCATTTTGAGGTGTCCGTTCATATGTTGTTTAAGCAGCGTAAAATCCCTTTCAGTTAAGCTACAATCCGCATACATGGGTGATAAACATTGAACGTTTGTTAATGCGGTATCCGCGGCAATCACATTGCCTGCGTCCACAAAAAAGCGACTCGTCCTGCCATCGATGGGAGATACCACTGTACAGTGATCGACGTCCAATTGTGCCTGAGCAATAGTGCCTTGGTCTCCCAAAATATTGGCTTTGGAAACTTCCACGTTGGCCTTATAAGTGTCAAAGTCTTGTTGCGAAACGTATTGCCCTTGGAGTAGGGTTATGGAACGACTGAGTTGAGCCTCATTGAGCGCCAGTTTTGCTTGATTCATTGCCAAGGAAGACTTTTTTTGATCGAGCACCGCTTGGTAACTTCTCGCGTCTATTTTAAATAAAACATCTCCTTTTTTGACATCTGCACCCTGAGAGAAGCAAATATTCATGAGCTGACCGGATACCTGTGACACAATTTTGACAGATTCCTTTGCTACGCAGGATCCAATTGCATCAACATACATAAACCCTTCTTTTTGAACAGCAGGAGTTGCTGTAATGACTGCTGGAGGTCTTCCCCCCTTTCCGGATACTTTTGGTTGTTCTTCCTTGCAAGCAATCAAAGAGAGACCCAAAGCGGTTAGTCCAAAAATAGAAGCATATTGAAGAGAATGTTTTTTCATAAGAGTATGGTTATCAAAGCCTTGTTATCTGGAGGAGACTAATCCGCCTGTTACATAAACGAGAGCAGCCAATGAGGTTGTGAAATTGGATTCAGCTGTTATTTTTTGCAAGCGAGCCTCGGCCAGACTGCTTTGTGCGGTGAGTAAATCCAATAAGCTTTTAAGTCCGGATTTGTACCCTGCCTGAACAGCTTCAAATGCCTCTTGGGATGCTTTTTCTAAAGAGCGAGCTGCTGTCAATTGAGGAATCGATGCTTGGAATGCGTGATAATTGCTCCAAATATCACTGACAATACTCAATTCTGTTGCTCTTAGGTCTTGCATCGCCGCTTTTCGCTGAGCACGATTTTGCACTACTGTATAGGTGTTGTTAAATCCATCAAAAATGTTCCACTGAACCGCAAGAAAACCCTTATAGTTGCGACCCGTAGAAGCATTGTAAGTTTTTAATAAAGACCCTGATAATCCAACATCCAACTCGGGCAACAAAAACTTTTTCGAAGAGATTTCGGTGTGTTCTTTTGATTTCAATATTGCATAATTGGCAAGCAAATCTGGACGTTCTTGAAGTGCACGCTGGATAAGTCTCTCTACTTCTGTAGATAGGGCTTCTGGTTTTTCTGGAACGGTTGGAGGTTTTATCTTCAATTCTCGGCTAACCCTAATTCCCATAACGTTAGCTAAGGTCGCTCGCTTGGTCTCTACAGATGAATGGGCCGCAGCTAGTTCGTATTCCGCTGCCAATAAATTTGCCTTCGCCTGCAATAGATCCTGCATGCTTCCAAGGCCTGCTTGTGTGCGGCGAGATATGGCCTCGTAAGCAGTCTGAGCATCTTTTACGCTAGCTTCCCTTGCTTCTATTGTCGACTCAGCAGTGTGAAGATCGCTATACGACTTTGCAACATTGTAAACAACGGTTTGTAAGCTGCGGTTGTATTGATAATTAGCCGCATTCAATGCCTCTCTTGCCGATTCAGCTGCTTCTTGATCGGCTCCGAATTGATAAAGCTTATAGGTTAAATCCAATGTGGGCGCAAATGTCGTCTTTACAGAAGAAGAACCCGTCGCTTGAACTTGTTGCTTTTGCACAGTCCCGCTACCCGTAATTTTCGGATAAAAGGCGCTTTCTGCTTTGCCCTTTTGGGCTGCAGCCG
>MIDO01000092.1:4052-5880 GCA_001831055.1 Verrucomicrobia bacterium GWC2_42_7
TCATCCACAGGATGCCAAGGTACTGTCGGTTTCTCCGCCACTTCTTTCGTTACCCCACAACAACCCGTCAAAAATACCAATGACGCTAAATACTTAAAAAAACCTCTCTGCTTCATTACTCTCTATTAATATTCCTATCGATACTTAATTGCAAGTCTTTTGCGTAACTTGCTTCTGTTGAGTTTGTTATGATGAATAAGGCATTGCGCTTCATTGAAATAGGCCAGGGGAACCATTACTTGCGGAAATTTGGTCGATTTGGTTTATCGTAAAAAGACTTGAATTAGGAGGCGTTTAATCTCATCGAAAATTTTTGGCTAACCTAAAGCATTTGTTTCATTCTAATGCTCATCACTTCAACTCTTTTTACTATAATACCCCATGTCGTTTTCCCTTGCACTTATTATAAAACAAGACAATCCTCCCGTACAAGAAATTAACAATACTTTTAAGTTTAACACAAGAAAGGTGAGAACATGGTCAATCGAAATTTTTGTGGTTTTATTTTTATAATTACGCTGTTTTTCATCATGAAGCCTATTTTTGCAGGCTTCGATATCGAAGTTATCAACAGCCTTGAAGATGAGGATTGTGAAGTCATTATTTTTTTAATGCAAAAGGGTTTGATGCGATGTATGGACGAATAGATTTTGGAAATGTATCTGCAAGAGAAAGAATAAAGAAGCCATTTCCTTATAAGCCCCTAACAATCCCTATGGTAGGCACACAGACTCAATCACCCCTCGAGGACTGCAATCTGAGCCTGACCGTTGTGGTTAACCCACAAAGGGGGCTCTCTTCAACCAACAAAATTGAAGAGATTGTGGATGAGCCCCAATGGGTTGATGAAGAGAGTCCTGTTGCATTAACAGGAGGTGGGCGTAAGTTGAAAGGTATCCGTCCTCCTGACCACATTCAGATAACTGTAGTAAAAAAACTGAAAAACGGTAAATGGCATTACAAGGGACATGTCGATGTATTCAATGATATACAAGTTGATTAATAAAAGGAAGAGACCTGAAATTTGTACGTTTTTTCATCGTAGCATCTCTTTCTCTTTGTGCTATTTTTGCTCACGCAGTTGTAGTCTCTGAGGTCCGAAAAGACTCTCCAGAATATTCCAAAGTATTCTATCAATTACAAAGACTCCCAACTTCCACAGAAACAGGAGGAGCGGAGGTCGTTTTAACTATCTACATTGATGGGATTCCCGGCTCCACTGTTTTTGCTTGTGGAAAGGGGGAGTCTCCTCTGATGTGCGTGCGTTCTCAAGAATTGCTATGCCAGTTAATCCGATATCCAACACTCTCAAAATGTTGAACGCATGCTTTTGGACGGAAATCTTTTCTCTTCCATCAAAAAGAAAGGGATTTTCTGCATCGTCGATAGAAATTAATTTCCTCTTTTTTGCAGGTAGTCCTTATAAGCGTCTTGGATGCCGGACCTAAGATCGAATTTAGGTTTCCAGCCGAGGGCGGCAATCTTTGAAGAGTCCATGAGTTTTTTCATGGTTCCATCGGGTTTTGCTGTATCAAAAATGAAATCTCCTTCAAACCCAACAACTTGTTTAATTGTTTCTGCAAGTTCACGGATGGTGACGTCGGAACCGTACCCAATATTGATCCATTCGGGTGGATTTTTTTGATTTAACAAAATATAGATTGCCTCAGCCAAGTCGTCTGCGTGCAAGAATTCACGTCGTGGAGTTCCTGTTCCCCATAAGGTATGCGTGGGTAAATTTTGCATTTTTGCTGCGTGAATTTTGGCAATTAACGCTGGAAAGACATGTGAATTGTTGGAGTCGTAGTGATCATTGCGGCCATACAAA
>MIDO01000093.1:0-3460 GCA_001831055.1 Verrucomicrobia bacterium GWC2_42_7
GTATTCTGGATCGAAGCATCCAGTCATTCTTCGGGCCTCATCGTTAAAGACCTTTTCCCAATTATCGACCTTTCCCTTCTTCACATAATCGAATAAACAAGGGAAATGCAGAGATTGATAGCGTTCAATGAAGTGCTTGATGGCTGCATTCGAAATGTCAGTGCGATGATTTAACAGAACTGCGTCAGAAAAATGAATGCATGCATCGAACCAAGGGACCAACGCTTCGTGCTTCAAAAGTCTGCAATCCACAACAGAAACAATCCTAGCAACTACCCACCCTTTTTGATTAAAATACTCTCTCCATAACTCCAATTGATCAACGGGGTTAAGTAGCCCATCCGCAACAACAAATACCGTCTTCCCAGGCTCTATCGCGTCACAATTGAGAATCCAGCCATCCTTTAAATCCCATGCCACAACCTCCGTCTTCTCCAGACCCTTAAGCTTTTTCGAAAAATCCCCCAAAAGCTCCTCTCGACTAATACAAACCGTCTTCTCCTCCCCGCTCATGAAACCCGACTCAAATAAATTATAGAGCAGCTCCTTTTTCCCAGCCCCCTTCGACCCTAATAAAAAAAACACCTTTTCCATACCCTCCTATACCATACTCTAGCTTAAAAATGACAAGCGGATTTTTTGAGGAGGACTTGAAAGGTTGGGGAAAACCGCTTTGGGGCGACCAAAAGCGGTTTTCCCCAAAACTTTTTACCCCACTCTCCTTATTTCCCTTAAAATAGAAATAGCTGGGGCGCTGCGATTGAGGGTGTAGAGGTGAATGCCGTCTACGTGGTGGGAAAGGAGTTCGTTAATTTGAGTGGACGCCCAGCGCGTACCGACCTCTAGGGCTTCCGACTCGGAAGAGGCAGCAGAAAGGCTTTCCTTAAGTTTTTGGGGAATAGTCGCTTTTGAAAGTTGTGAAAAACTCTCTATTTGCGGTAATGAGCAAGGAATCATGATCCCGGCTATGATGGGAACGGTTATTCCAATTGAGCGACAACGCGTTACAAACTCAAAAAAATATCGATTATCAAAGAAAAGTTGTGTGGTAATAAAATCGGCACCCGCAGCAACTTTACCCCTCAGATATTCAATATCTTTCTCTATTGATATAGCCTGTGGATGCGTCTCTGGGTACCCCCCTACCCCTAAGCACATTTCAGGATATTTTCCCTTTATAAAACGGACCAAATCTGAAGCATACTGAAACGGACCCCTCTCAGTTGCAGTCTGTCCTTTTGGAAAATCTCCTCGAAGCGACATGATATTTTTCATCCCTCTTGAATCAAGACCCTCCAAAATACTCTCTATCTCTTTTTTGGAGTGAGAGATACAGGTTAAGTGAGGCAATACCGTAAAACCAAAAACATTCGCAAGAAGATCTGCGTATTCACAAGTCAAACCACGTGTAGATCCGCCCGCTCCATAGGTAATCGACACAAAATCTAAATCAAATGACTTCAGCGCGTGAGCCGCCGTCATAAGCTGCCGTGCTCCTTCCTCCGTCTTCGGCGGATAGAACTCCGCCGACAACAACGGCCTCCCCCCTCCAAATTTAGAATGTATAGTTTTCATAGTTTTTTTGATGGAACTGCTTTTGGTCGACCAAAAAGAAGTTAGTTTAAGTTTTCGAGCAGGCAGACGAGGTGAACATGAGGGAGCGTACATATGTACGTGACCGAATGTGAATCCGATGTCCAACGAACTTGAAACTTAAAATGACTTCTTTTTGCAAAAGCGGTTTTCCCCAAGCCTCCCTCCGAAAAGGAGATTCTTGCGCAGAGATAAATTCCTTGCGGAATCTATCTCTGCGCAAGATCTTCTTTTAGAACGGCTTTTGAAGTAAACGATATTTATGGAGAAAGTTTAAAACAATCTCCATAAATTATGCTAACAGAATTTTCTAGTTACATAAACAACAAAATGCCGACTTCCCTAAGGACCTCCCCAAAGCCTCACCTTTCGCTCCCATCAAAAAGAGTTTGGAAGTGGGAAACGAGGGCATTGACATAGTTTTCGACATCTTGGCGTTGTTCTTTAATTTGTTTTTTGACGATGGGTGAGCAGCGTCCAAGGCTTACGAAGAAACGGACAGAGTGGGAGTTTGGGCAGGCAAGGGTAACAAAGCTACAGTAGTACATGTATTGAATGGTGTCCTGAGGCTCAGAGACAAAATAGCGATAGACAAAGTAATGCCAAAAAGACAGGTATCGTTTGCTGGCTTTATAGGCGTACTCTTCTTTGTTGATATCGTATTTGCGCTTGAGCCAATTATGACTTTTAAATTTTTGATCCATTTTTGGCTTGATGCATTGGTCTTCGAGAACCATCAGCCCGTATTCGCGCTCAGGAACATCTGCTGGAAAGAATTTTTCAGTCTTGTATTTTGAACTGAACTTAATCCTTTCGTTATCAACGAACGAATGCAGTTTCACACCTGAAAGAAAAGGAGATTTGCATGCTGCGACATCTTGTAGATTAACATGAGAATCGTGAGTCTTAGTCCGATCAAAAACTCCCACGTGGTAGATATCAGGGAACAGGGTTCCGCACATAAAAGCGACCTTATCCTCTTGGGAATAATTTGTACAATGAGATTCTAGCCAAATACAGGCCAAATAGGCATGCATTACGGGAAAGGACCCCCATACAGAGAGGCTCCACATCCATCCGAGGAGAACAAGTAACCACTTTTTCATAAGAATCAACCAGGGGGCCATGAAAGTGGTCGTCCGGCTAATAAATGAACATGCATGTGGGGAACGGTTTCCCCTGCAATAGCTCCGTTATTAATTACCAAACGAAATCCATCTTCTATTTTCAACTTTTGAGCCACCTTTTTTGCGACAAGGAGCAAATGCCCCAAAAGTGCCTGGTCGGCATCTTCTGCCATCCCAACTCTAGCAATTACTTTTTTAGGAATAATCAATAAATGGATCGGCGCCTGCGGTCGAATATCTCGAACTACGATGCACAACTCATCTTCAAACTCCACCTGCGCCGGTATTGTCCTGTCGATAATCTTTTCAAAAAGCGTCTTCTCTCTCATAAAATTGAAATAGCGATGCAATTCCACTATCCTCCACTTTTTCCCTAAAAAATCAAGCAGGGAAAACAAGGACTTCAAAGAAAAGGGGGGAGCGGGATAAATTTTCGGGGAAACTACTTTTATTTGCATAAAAGCGTTTCTCCGACCCCCTTCCCAAAAGGAGCTTATCGCGAAATAAAAATCTTGCAGATTTTTCTTCCGCGAGAGGGAGGAATTTTCTTTCAATTTGTTTTTCTGAATAGGGTGAATTTAATTTATTTTTCATAAGGTAGATTTTAAGGTTTAGGTTTTTGTGTAACAGATGCTTAATGCCCGTTAGAAAAATGTTAGCTCAAGTTTTTTTGAGCAGGCGGACAAGGGGAACACTTTTGTTCCCTTTGCTTAACCCTACAGAAAGACTTTAGTTCAGGA
>MIDO01000093.1:3486-5972 GCA_001831055.1 Verrucomicrobia bacterium GWC2_42_7
AAAACATCAGTTCAAATTTTGAGCAGGCGGACGAGGTGAACACGCTTTTTGCTCCCTTCTCATAGTCCCGCAGAAAGATGTTAGTTTAAGATTTTGAGCAGGCGGACAAGCTGAGTGTGAGGGAGCGTACATACGTACGTGACCGAACACGAATGCGTAGTCCAACACACTCAAAACTTAAAATAACATCTTTCTGTGCCTTCTATTATATCATATGGGAGATCCATTTCGTTTGATACGTTTGATCCATTTGATCTGTTTGATTAAATCCTCCATCCTCCTTATCATAAAATACTTAAATTTTCCATCTTTAGCTAATTTTTCACTTTTTTTCTTAAATTGAAAAAGATTTTTCTTTTTTTCCAAAAAAAGAGACCTCTGCACAACCTATCAATGACTGTGGCGGTATTTGTTATAATCTGTTGCAAAAACAACACGCCGATAACTTGCTTTTCAAAAGCGAGTTATCGGCGATATCGCTTTTTTTCAGGAAGGGACAGGGAAACTCTTTTTTCCTTGCGAAAAAAAAGGGTTTCCCGAATTTTCTCTCTTAAAAAACAGTCGCGCTGCAGTCTCAAAAAGCGATCGTCACGGAAGTAAAAATCGCAAAAAATGTTCTTTCGCCAAGAGAATGAAATTTTAAAAACTTCAATGACCCATGCTGTACATTAAAAAATGTTCTTTTTTAACTGTTTGACTATAAAACAAATCGCACTATAATATTTTGCTGTGCGAGTAATTAAACAAACGAAACATTTATCCCTATGATTATCAAAAAAATAAGAGCGTTGTTTATTTTCGGAACAAGCTTCCTTTTAGGGAGCACATCCTTTGGTGTTCAATTTTCCGACCTAAAACCTGAAGAAAAAGAAATATGCAAGCAGTTTAACATGGGAGTTTGGCCTATCATAAGTGAAATGGGGATGCTGGCGGGCAATGTTCATAGCTCCGCTTTTGCCCCAGATATTTTACAATTCTCAACTCTCGATGCATGGCTTGATCCGCAAATAATTACCATTATTAGCCGAATGAAATATGGGCCTATTGCGACTGAAAAACATGAAGCAAGCCCCACTCGAATTACTACAGTGGAAAAACTAAGGCCCCAAATAGACCTATTTTTTTCTAAGCTAAGAAAAGAACTACAACCCGTAGAAGATATAATTATCACACTAAGAAAAGATTTTGCTTCTACAGATGCCCTTGATTTAGATAAGGAAGAAAAAGATAAGATCAAAGATGATTATGCGGAAGCAGCAGGAAGAAAGATCAATGAATTCGAACAAATCATCAGGAATGATCCAGAGTTTAAGAAAAACATGGAGCTGGACTCAATGGCAAACCTGCTATTTGGCTCACTAGTAGAGGCGTCTGCTTCATCGTCTTCCATCGCTACCTTGCTTGAACAACAAACCTTGTTACAACATTTCGGAGAGAAAAATTTAGAGAATTGGCTTGTAGATAAAAACTCACCGCTCATTCGGCGTCCATTGCATGTTTATGAAGCTCAATATAAAGAGCATAAACTCCTTCTATGCGCGGGGCATCATGGGGGATTCCAATTTGGGGTTGGAGAGGGAAAAGATATGTTCAATTATGGATTTTCACAAGATATGTCTTGGTACGCGGTTGATACTTGCGAACAAGGAGAGTGCGCCCCCGATGCATTACTGAATATCCAAAACCGAGAAGATTTATCATATTTCCCTGATAAATGGGCAGACAAAATCTATGTAGATGACTATCGCTTTATGAACGAAGCTACTTATTCGTCAATTCATCGTATTCTCAAAAAGGGAGCACGTTTCTTTCGAAGCTTAGGTATACAAGCAACCATCGATTCTAATGCCTATTATAAGAATAGCGACAATCCCGATGCCGAGTATGGATTTTTGTTATGTTCATATAGACAGATAGTGTTTAAAGACAGAAAAACATATGCTGAATGGTGCCATAAAGAAAATCCATCATTGCAACAAAAAATCATGTCTCGATCCAACGAGTTAGCCAGACATGAATACGCTAAATACCAATTTTCCTCCATCGAAGTCATAAACATCAATGGAAATGGTCTCATGATTTTTACAAAGTAACGGGAGTCGTTTTTTTCCCATTGAACTGTATGCTATCGAACGATAAACTGGGGTCTATTGATTTTTGGCAAGGATGCCATCCAATAGACCCCAGTTTTTTATAGCTTTCTACTCACTATATACCGTATACTGCCATTCAACCTTACTGTCATCCAATCGTCATTGTTGTCAGCTTATTTTACTCTTACCTGGACTCTCAGCTTGATGGGAACTGTAGTTTAATGTTTTTTCGAGCCAGAGGATACGCTTTTGCTCCCTTTTCATAGTTCCGAAGAAAGATGTTAGTTTAAGTTCTCGAGCAGGCGGACAAGGCGAACATGAGGGAGCGTATTTATATACGTGACCGAATGTGAGTCCGTAGTCCAACACACTCGAAACTTAAAATAACTTCTT
>MIDO01000093.1:6006-6209 GCA_001831055.1 Verrucomicrobia bacterium GWC2_42_7
CTCGAGAATTAAAATAACTTCTTTCTGCCTATAAGTCTACACGCACAAGAGAAAAATCATCATCAAAGTTATCTTTTTTCTGAATATCTTTGAGTTGTTGAACGAGGTGTTCCAAGTCTACCTCTGGGGATTCGTGGAGGTCGTTGAAGAGGTTTATGAATTCGAGGAAAGACAACAGTTGACCGTCGGGTTTGGTTAATTCG
>MIDO01000094.1:0-3266 GCA_001831055.1 Verrucomicrobia bacterium GWC2_42_7
TTCCTACATCTTCATCACTAAATCCGATGGCCAGGTCAATCAGGACCTGCTAGATACCATTCATAAATACAAACCGAAGGCTGAAATCATTGAATGCACCCATAAACCGCAGTATCTAGTAAAAGTCAACGGACAAGATAAACTCCCACTTTCTGCCATAAAAAATAAGCGTGTAGCAGCGCTGAGTGCTATCGCGATGCCAGATAGTTTTGAAAACTTCCTTACCTCCCTTGGAGCCTCCGTCGCCCTCAGTCAACGTTTTATCGATCACCATCGCTTCGAGATAGAAGAACTCGATCTCTTCTTCCAACAAGCAAAAGAGAGCAGCATCGAATTCATCATCACCACAGAAAAAGATGCTGTCCGCATCCCCCCCTACTTTAAGCCCAACATCCCGCTCTACTTCCTCAGAATGGAAATAGATATCCTAAATGGAGAAAATGGATTCGCCGAAGCGATTTCACGGATCTGCTTCCCCAAACAAGAACTTCGCGCCGTAAATCAAGAGTAAGAGAAAATTTTTGGGAAAAACAACATTTACCCCAAAAAGAAGGATTCTCGCACCTCGAATCTCAATGCATTTAATATATTAGCCATATCTATATATAGCATGGGCAATAAAAGGTGTCACAAAAAGCAATCCCTTTGCGCGAACAAAAAGCATAGTCTTTTGTTCGCGCATTATCGTTTTTCTTTGGAAAGCGCGAATTTTTATAGTTGATCCTATTGAGAGTCGAGGCGCTTTTGCGGTTCATATCGAAAGATGTAATGATCTAATCCTATTTGGCGACAAAATCTGTAAGATTTTGGTCGCCAAATCATTGGTTTTTCTTGGAAAGGTCGCGGAAAACCTTCTTTTTTACCTCAAAAAGAAGGTTTTCCGCGCCTCTATTCTCAATCTGTTTAACTATATACATTTTTTCTTTTTTCGCAAAAAGAAAGGTTTTCGTACCTTGCCTATGCTTTCCTTGCCTATGCTATAGTAACTCGCGGGCGTTTTGAAGATCTTGGGGGGTATCGATTGCGATGCTGCGGTGGTTAACAAGAATAGTCTGTATGGTATAACCTGCTTCTAGGAAGCGCAGTTGTTCCAAAGATTCCGCTTTTTCTAACGAACTTGAAAGGATCGTTCCATATTTTTCCAAAAAGCTTCTTTGATATCCATAAATACCTAGATGACCAAAAAATGTATGCGACTCCACCCATTTTTCCGGGTCTGTCCCGCGTATGTATGGAATGGCACTTCTAGAGAAATAGAGGGCTTCCCCCGATTTTTGCCTTACCACTTTGACAATGTTCGGATTTTGAATTTCTTCTAACTTTTTTAATGGGAAAATAGGCGTTATAATATCACAAGAGACCCGCTCACCTTCCGTTACAATAAGGTCTGGCAATTGAGGATCGATAAAAGGCTCATCCCCTTGGACCAGTAAGATAAAGTCCCCTTGCAGCTCATTTAAGACAGAGAAGGCCCTCTCTGTCCCACAGGAACACATTGCACTGGTCATAAGAACACTAGCACCCCACGACTTTGCTGCATCATAAATTTCATCCGCGTCCGTCAATATCAGAATCTCGTCTGCGCGTACCATCTTTTTGACTTGCGTCCAGGTATGCCAAAGGACAGGACGCCCTCCAAGATCCGCCAACATCTTGCGAGGAAGACGCGTTGAACCAAGTCTGGCCGGAATAACAACTGTTGTTTTCATAGTTATACAGTAAAGCAGATTATGTTAACACATCCAAAGGGAAAAAACCAGCGTCTAACATTTTGGTTTTCCAAATCATTGGTTTTTCTTGGGAAGGTTGAGGAAAGCATCTGTTCTGTTTTTGAGAAGGCGGACAAGGCGAACACGACCGAGCACACACGTACGTGAGGAAGTGTGAATCCGCCGTCCAACACACTCAAAAATTTGAACTCATGCCTTCCGCCGGAAACCCTCTCTTTTCTTACCTCAAAAAGAAGGGATTCGCATCTCGATTCTCAATGCAATTAAATATAACGGGAATTCTGGATAAGAAATATTGAGGAAAACTGCTTTCAATCGAAAGCGTTTTTCCCAATTTTGTTCAAAACACTCCTCCCCTTATTTTCCTTTGCCGATGCCGAAGGCTTCGAAACCAATACCTTCGAGGGATTTTAGGTCGAGGATGTTGCGGCCGTCGAACACGAATGCGGGTTTATGCATTGAGTGGTAGATTTTTTGGTAATCGAGCTTTTTGAAAGCATCCCACTCGGTGAGGACGACGAGAGCATGAGCGTCCTTAGTCGCCTCGTACACACTATGACAAATTTCTATTTTATCAGAAGACGAAGTCCCCAAGTCATTAACAATTTGAGATGCGGTAACTTTCGGATCATAGATGGACAATTTTGCCCGTTCTTGAAGTAAACCGCGGCACACATCTATGGCTGGGGTTTCGCGGGTGTCGTTAGTATCCTTTTTGAAAGCGAATCCCAGGATTGCTATTTTTTTCCCTGCGACTGTATCAAACAACTCATGGACAATTTTTTTAGTGAAACGATTTTTTTGGTAATTGTTCATGGAAACAACTTGTTCCCAGTAAGTTGCAACTTCTGATAAGCCGAAGTATTCGCACAAATAAGTGAGATTTAAGACATCTTTTTGAAAACAAGAGCCGCCAAAACCTACGGAACTTTTTAGGAATTTTGGTCCGATTCTTGAGTCTAAGCCGATCGCACAAGAAATTTCATCAACATCTGCACCTGTTTTTTCGCAGAGCGCAGAAATGGCGTTGATGGACGATATCCGTTGCGCTAAGAAAGCATTGGCTGTTAGCTTAGAGAGTTCTGATGACCAAAGACGAGTGGTGAGGATTTTGTCTCTCTTTATCCAGCGTGCATAGATATTAACGAGGGTATCCGCTGCTTTTTTCCCCTCCGGGGTATCCTCGCCTCCGATCAATACACGGTCTGGATTTTCCAGATCGGATATGGCCGTACCTTCTGCTAAAAATTCTGGATTGGATAACACTTGAAACGAAACCTTTCCATTTTTGGCGGATAATATCTTTTGGATAGATTCCGCTGTGCGCACAGGAACCGTCGACTTTTCGACAACAATTTTGGGAGAATCCGCTACTTCCGCGATGCGACGTGCACACAATTCAATGTAAGTCATATCAGCGGCTTTACCCTCTCCAACCCCATACGTCTTTGTTGGAGTATTGACTGACATGAAAATGATATCAGCCTCCTTTATGCCAGCATCAACCTCCGTAGAGAAAAACAGATTACGTCCTCT
>MIDO01000094.1:3303-7215 GCA_001831055.1 Verrucomicrobia bacterium GWC2_42_7
TGAGCATTCATGTCCACAACCGTCACTTTAATGTCAGGACATTTGTGCGCAATCATTGCCATCGTTGGTCCCCCAACGTAGCCAGCTCCAATACAACATATTTTTATGTGCTTCATTCTAACGTATGATAAGTTGTTAGTGTGTTAGGGTAAATTGTTTTTTATGAATATAAGAGATACCTGAAAATCTTTCCAAACGATCTTTCCAAAAACGATCTTCGCAGAAGAAAAATCGATAGATTCTGCTTCTACGAAAAACTCCTTTTCGGAAGGGATTTGGGGGAACGCTTTTGGGCGACCAAAAGCAGTTCCCCCAAACCTAACAGGGCAATGTTCTGTTTATAATTTCTTGTTTTATATGTTCGAGGATTTGTTCTACAGGCATAGAACCGTCCATCTTTTTGTTTATTCTAGAGCGGATGGAAACCTGATTAGTTTCTTTTTTTTTGTTGCCGATCACGAACATATAGGGAACTTTCGCAAGTTCGCCGCGTCTTATTTTCGCATTTAATTTATCTGAGTGATCATCAACTGCGACCCGGATTCCCATCTCTTTCATTTTTTGAGCTAAATTTTGAGAGTGGGCGATAAGATCGTCGTTTATAGGAAGGATGCGAACTTGTTCAGGAGCTAACCAAGTTGGGAAGTTGCCGCCGAAATGTTCAATGAGGACGCCGCAAAAGCGTTCCATTGAGCCAAACGGAGCCCGGTGAATCATGACAGGCCTGTGCAATTGGTTATCAGAACCAGTATAGCTCAAATTAAATCTCTCAGGGAGGTTGTAATCGATCTGGACAGTGCCTAGTTGCCAATCGCGACCTAATACGTCTTTGACGACGAAATCGATTTTTGGTCCGTAAAAAGCAGCTTCTCCGGGTTCTTGCGAGAATGGTACGCCAAGGGTACTAGCAGCTTGACGCAGAGCTTCTTCTGCCTTTTCCCAATTTTCTGGTTTTCCGATGTATTTTTGAGAATTCGGATCCCGCAACCCGATTCTAACTCGGTAGTCATTCATCCCGAGAGTCGTTAAGATAAATTTTACAATTTTAAGACACCCTCCTACCTCTGCAGGAATTTGCTCTTCCGTACAGAATAAATGCGCATCGTCTTGGGTAAAACCACGCACACGGGTTAATCCATTTAGCTCCCCGGATTGCTCCCAGCGATAGACGGTACCAAATTCCGCCAAACGGACAGGAAGTTCTCTATAAGACCTTGGCTGAGAATCGTAAATTTTGATGTGCATGGGGCAATTCATTGGCTTTAAGAGGAAGCCGTTTAAAGTGCCTTCATCTAGGCGATTGGATAATTCTGCACAGCAGCACTTCTCTTTAGCAAGAGTTTGCATTTCTTCACCATCAACGATAGGTGTGAATTGGGATTCTTTGTAATAAGGGAAATGGCCAGACGTTCTGTAAAGATCCAATTTTCCGATATGGGGGGTAAACACCATATCGTAATTTTGCTTCTTCAATTCTTCTGTAATGAAATTTTGCAGCTCTTGTCTGATGATTGCACCATTTGGAGTCCAAAGAATAAGCCCTTGACCAACCATGTCATCGATATGAAACAGCTGCATTTCCTTACCCAACTTGCGATGATCTCTCTTTTTGGCCTCTTCAATTTTATTCAAATAGGCTTCCAGGTCGGCTTTATCCGCAAAAGCAGTTCCGTAAATGCGTTGGAGTTGTTTGTTATTTTCGTTTCCCTTGAAGTAAGCTCCTGCAATACTCGTTAATTTGAACGCCTTTATTTTTTTCGAATAGGAAACGTGTGGCCCACGGCAAAGATCTGTAAAATCTCCATTTGTATAGAGCGTGACGGTTTCTCCTTCTGGAATATCCTTCAATCGCTCTAGCTTATAACCTTGATTTTTGCTAGAAAATAAAGTGTAAGCTTCCTCCCTGGAAACGGATTTACACTCAAATTTTTGATTTTCGTCGATGATTTTCTTCATTTCCTGCTCGATCTTGGGCAAATCTTCCAATGTGAGCTTGTGACTGACATCAAAATCGTAATAGAACCCACTGTCCGTTGCAGGACCTATATCGATTTTTGTATCTGGGAATAGCCTCATAACTGCAGCAGCTAACACGTGGGCTGCTGAGTGACGAATTTCGTGCAACGATTCTTCTTTCATATTTTTAACTATAGTAAATTAATTAAGGCTGAAACATCTTGCAAAAGCTGTGTCAGTCCCTCTCTAAATAGATGTATTTAACCTTGAAACTTAAATACGAGAGATGTCAATGGCGGAAGTGTCATATTCAGGGAAAATGGGCGGTTGTTCCAGGAAAACTTTTCCGAATGTAATCCGCCTAAATTACCCTCCCCTACCCCACCGTAACACTTGGCATCGGTATTCAGAATTTCCTTCCAGTTCCCTTCATAGGGGATACCCACACGATAGTTATTGCGAAGAACAGGCGTAAAGTTCCCTACATAAAGAAGCGTTTCTTCCATGTTCTTCCCAACTCTAATAAAACTGAGAACACTGTTATCGCTATCGTGCGTATTTATCCATTGGAAACCATGATGATCATAATCATTTTCGCCAAGGAATGGATATTGTTTGTAGATGCGATTTAGGTCCCTCACCGTTGCCTGGACACCTTCGTGGTCAAGGTATTGTAAAAGTTGCCAATCAAGACTATCATCGTAGCGCCATTCACTAGATTGACCAAATTCATTCCCCATGAACAAAGTATTTTTACCTGGCCAAAGCCACATGTATGCATAAAGCGCACGTAACGTTTGGGCCTTTTCTTTCATGTTCCAGGATCCCATCTTCATTATCATAGAACCTTTGCCATGCACCACTTCATCATGAGAGAAGACAGAAATGAAATTTTCTGAATATTGATAAAGCATGCCAAAGGTGAGCGAGCTATGATGATATTTACGATTGATAGGATCTTGCTTAAAGTATTCTAAAACATCATGCATCCAGCCCATATTCCACTTGAAGTCAAACCCAAGGCCATGGTCTTTTGTCGGATGTGAAACACGACCAAATGCCGTCGACTCTTCAGCGATCATAATTGCCCCAGGGTTGTATTGACGAACGAGGTCGTTTGTCGTCCGCAAGAAGTCCATCGCATGGAGGTTCTCTTTGCCTCCGTATTGATTAGGAACCCATTCCCCATCTTTGCGAGAATAATCAAGGTAAAGCATGGACGCCACTGCATCTACTCGCAATCCATCAATATGGTACCGATCGAACCAATGAAGTGCACTTCCCACAAGAAAGTTACGCACTTCATGCCGCGCATAGTTGAATATCAAAGTTCCCCAATCTTGGTGCTGGCCTTGGCGAGGATCTTCATGTTCATACAAATGCGTTCCATCAAAATAAGACAGCGCAAAACTATCTTTAGGAAAATGCGCAGGGACCCAATCCAATATGACTCCTATGTCGTTCCGATGCAAAGTGTCCACTAAGTACATGAAATCTTGAGGCGTTCCGTAGCGGTGAGTCGGAGCATAAAAACCTGTTACTTGATATCCCCACGAACCCAAAAAAGGATGCTCCGCGATAGGCAGAAATTCTACATGGGTAAAACCCATTTTTTTAACATAATCGGTCAACTCAGTCGCTAGCTCGCGGTAGGTAAGGGGCCGGTTTCCATCTTGAGAAACTCTTTTCCACGAATCTAGATGAACCTCATACACGGACATCGGCGCTTTATGCCAATTTGTCTTACACCGGTTCTCCATCCACGCACTGTCGCTCCACTGGTATGAACCTAATTCCCAAGCAACCGACGCATTATGAGGAGGCCCTTCATAGTATGACGCGTAAGGATCTGCCTTTAAATAAACATTCTCATCTGGGCCTATTATTTCATACTTGTACTTTGTGCCCTGTTCCAGGGCAGGAATAAATAATTCCCAAACTCCGGAA
The DNA here is from genome assembly GCA_001831055.1 of Verrucomicrobia bacterium GWC2_42_7. GTDB lineage: Bacteria > Verrucomicrobiota > Verrucomicrobiia > Opitutales > GWC2-42-7-A > GWC2-42-7-A. The sequence goes on from MIDO01000094.1 coordinate 7,207, forward strand.
CCTCCTAAC
>MIDO01000094.1:7238-8045 GCA_001831055.1 Verrucomicrobia bacterium GWC2_42_7
CATTCGGAGCCCACACTGCGAAAGAATACCCTTGAATACCATTGATGGTCCTTGCATGGGAACCCATGAATTGGTATATGCGATGATTGTTTCCTTCATTGAAAAGGTATAAATCTTCTTCCCCTATAGTCGGTAAAAACGAATAGGGATCGCAGAACTGCCGTATTTCTCCATTCGATTTTTCTACTCGCAGACAATAATTAAAGACTTTCGAATGTCCTTCAATAAATCCCTCAAAAACGCCTTCTTCATGCGTTTTCTCCAAAGAAAAACTCCTCTTTCTCGCATCGCTAATATCTATAACTTCGCACGAATTAGCATGCTGGATAAAAGCACGAACAACCACTCCGTTCTTCTTACTGCAAACAAATGGATGCATCCCTAAAATGGCATGAGGGTGCCCGTGCCCCCCCCTTACTAACTGATCAAGGGTCTGGGAATCTAGGGTAAAAGTATTCTGAAAACCTAACATACTCACATTCATCATTACTAAAATCTCCCGAATTAGCCTTCTCGGCAATATTATTTTCTATATCGCTGAAAATTATAGCCCCGAAGAAAGATGAAGACCTCTAAAAACTGCGGGGAAACTACTTTTATTCGCATAAAAGCGTTTCCCTGCACCCCTTCCGAAAAGGAGGTAATCTGCGCTCTAATAAGTTCTGAAAGAACTTGTTAGAGCGCAGACGTAGTTCAATCATAATATCCCCTAAATACATCTTCATTTTTCCGAAAAATAGGGTTTTTAGTGGTGTCCAGAGGTTAGTTCAACATTTAGAGAAGGCGGACGAGGTGAACTCTATTTCA
>MIDO01000095.1:0-814 GCA_001831055.1 Verrucomicrobia bacterium GWC2_42_7
CATCAGAAAATTCACACACTCGTTCGTGAATTTTCCGCTACTGTTTTTCAATAGGTTAATACAAACTCTTTGCCAATCCTCTGTATAAACACGAGAGAGCAAATCTAAAAAGCGTTTGTGGTAGGCAGGCGGCAACTCCTCTGCTAGTGCAGACAAATCCTCTGTCTCCAAAATTAAAGACCTTGAGGTTGGATTTAAGGTTTCAACGTCGATATGGAGGTGTCTTGCCAAATCGTTACGAACCCAACACCCATAAAGTCTTTCTGCTTGCTTTAATTGGTGCGCCTCACGAATTGCAACCGTTAATTCTTCAAGTATTTGAGGAAGGTCATTTGCTATCTCAGAAATACTGGAAGCTAGCTGGTATAGTTTTTCAGCTAGGTGTATCTTTTTTAGTGGATGCTTGTTGAGGTAAAATTCTTCAAGGATTTCTTGTTCCGGCAGCATAGGAACTTCCCTGAGGAAATACGGTTCTGTCTTCTTGCTAGGGCAAGCGATTCGAGGATCTTTTGATAAAAGTTTCTTTGTTGCAGACCACCATTTTTTAAACTTGTTTTCTCCAATAACCTTCTCCAACAAGTTCTCCAACTCAATGGAACTCGCCGAGGAATCCTTACAATGAGAAAGGACCTCGATAACAAGCTCAACTGGTTTTTTTTCAATTAATTCAGCAATAGCAGCTGGGCTTGTATGCGCACGGACCAAAATATTGTCAGGGGACAAGACCTCTAGCTTATCAATGCAGAATACGGGATCCATAGGATGCGCATTCTTTCCGCCCTCGAAGTCGATAATCAAACGATTCGCAATTTCG
>MIDO01000095.1:835-4578 GCA_001831055.1 Verrucomicrobia bacterium GWC2_42_7
ACTCCAGTTTTTGCCTGGACGCCGCTAACTTCGGATTCTTAGCAATGATAAGATCTATGGCCTCTTTATTCATAAGCTTAATATGTGAAAAAACGTAACAGCACCAATACCCCTCACACAATCAATTGCGCTCCAAGGAATTGTTCCTGCAATAATAAGTCTGATTTGTTGTGCCTTATGCTAGAGCTCTTCGACTCTGCCCAAACTTACTCACTCTATTTACCGCAACAGAACACCGCCGTGTCAACGATTTTTTCTGACTTTTTTGGGAGAACTGCTTTTGTTTGCTCAGGAACGGGTTCCCCGAAGTTTTTAGAGATTCTCAATTTATATCGGCGCAAAGTTTCGGAGGGGGCTAAAGGAGAAGCCTTTATTTTTATAAAAAGGAAGGTTTTCTTTCTTTCTAATATTTTCCCAGGGAAAAGTAGTTGACAGCGAGCGAAGAATTGTTTGAATTGCCTTATTCTTTTTTTCAAAAGATTTTTATCTCGTATTATTCTGCGGAATCTGTGAGCTTGGAAAGCTTTTAAGTTACTTTTGATTTTGCAATAAGGAGCCTGGACGCCTCTAAAAAAACAAAGGAATAAAAAATTCCTTTTGCGAAAGAAAAATCGATAGATTTTAGTTTCGCAGCGAACTCCTTTTCAGGAGGGGGATAGAGGAAAACCCATTTTGGTTATCTAAAGTGGATTTTCACAAAAACTCCTTTCATAATTTAGAGGTCCAGGTTTTATCATGTTACTATAGTCTTTATTATATGAGCGAATACGTTTTGCCCGATGGGTTAAAGAAAGTCGAAGGCATTTTAGAATTAGATAGAAACAAAAGCGGAGTATTGCTTGATCCCAAGAAAAATGGGAAATCTTGCAAGACCGATGCGTTTGTTTCTCGTGAATTTATCCAGCGCTATAACATTAAGCGCGGGAGCTATCTAGTTACCCAATCTAGTATTAACGACCGTCATCCCAATCCAAAGGTACGATTTATTGACACCATTGATGGATTGCGTGTTGACGAGCGTAAACGGGTTCCTGGGTTTGCTCAATTGACCACCGTTACGCCTGACCAAATGCTTCACCTGGAGGTTCCGGAAGGGCCCATGACGACGCGTATTATTGATTTATTTTGTCCCATTGGAAAAGGGCAACGCGGGCTAATTGTCGCTCCACCGAGAACCGGAAAGACGACGCTTCTGCAGAATATTGCATCAGGATTGCGAACAAATCACCCAGAATGCCACGTGATGGTGTTGTTAGTTGACGAGCGCCCTGAGGAAGTTACTGATTTCAAACGTAATGTGGATGCTGAAATTTTTGCTTCTTCTAATGACGAAACACTCAAGGACCATGTAAGAATCTCAGAATTTGCTGTTGAACGGGCAAAGAGACTGGTCGAAGTCGGGAAGGATGTCGTTTTATTGATCGATTCGTTGACGCGCCTTTCGCGTGCCTATAACGCCACAAAAGCGGGATCAGGGCGAACCATGACAGGCGGTCTGGACGCAAGAGCCCTTGAGAAACCACGCCAACTCTTTTCTTCTGCAAGGAAAACAGAAGAAGCTGGGAGCTTGACGATTATTGCCTCAGCGCTAATTGAAACGGGCAGTCGGATGGATGACCTCATTTTCCAAGAATTCAAGGGCACAGGTAACATGGAGATGGTCCTTGATCGTAAAATTGCAGAAATGCGTCTGTGGCCTGCTATTAATATTGCCGCATCAGGAACGAGAAAGGAAGAATTGTTGCTGGATGCTGAGACTCTTGAAAAAGCGCACTTCTTTAGGCGCGCGCTTTCTTCCATGAGAGTTGATGAGGCTGCAGAGACAATGATTAGCCGCATGTCGCGATCGAAATCGAACAAGGAATTTTTAAAATTATTGAATCTGACGTCTTGACAAACGTCCGCTTTAACAGCATCACTTTTAATCTAACTATAACGTTTATTCATTATTCATAGATGCAGAACTTCTCTAATCAATGCCTTGATATGGCCCGGGCAATATTTGGCCATAACCTTGACGCTATTAACGAAGATTGAACGATCAATCCGGTCCAGGGAGAGCCTATCATGGCCGATGAGCCTGGTCATGCCGCCCTTGCTATTGGTGAGTATTACCGCGCAACAGGTGAAATGCAATTAGATAAACGCGACCTAGTAGATCTAGCGGCACGTTGTATTACAGCCCAAGCCTTTACTGAAGAAGATAATGAAAGCGGGCTTGCCTATGCTGCGCTGGGACTCCTTTCCTTTGGCCCTTCGAAAGAAAGAAATACGGTCTGGGAACGCCTTATGGAACCCACACGCGCCTGCTTAGATAAGCGCCTTCTAGCGCGCACAGACTACCAAGGGTACCTCCAAGCTTTCAATGTGGCCAAAGCCGTTGCGAGATACAGTATGGGGCTCTCTAAAAAAGACGAAACTGGCAAGCTCATTGATCTTTTCATAGAACGAATCAATCAAAGCAGTTCCACGGGATTCTGCGACGACAACAACGGTGCAGGCATTGGCGGTGTTTTTGACATTTACGGACTATTAAGTTTTATCTTCATACGGCAATCTCTTAAGTTGCATGCCAATGTTCACCTTTGTGAGCGTAAATTGCCTAGCTTGCGCACGTATGCAGAAAAGTACATCAAGATGATTCCTGACTTGGTTCGCTCTGACGGCCTAGGTTGGGCATACGGAAGTCATATTGGGGCATACGGTCAAATGTATTGCATCAGCATCCTTCTACAAGCCATGCGTGATAATTGGATTCCTGCAGATCAGATGCCCATGTACTTTGATCTTTTGCGCCGCTTGTTCCATTTCTTTTTTGTTACCTATCTCGATCAAGAGAATGGATTTATTGTTATTCGCGATAATGAACGTGATACCCATCCAGTTCATACGACTCGCTGCCTAAACTTTGATGCTGCCAGGTATCTTTGTCAATGGGCTCGCCTGGCAAAATCCATTGGAATTCAGATGACCCCGAAAGCAGCGCTAGGTAAAACCGCTGGCCGCTACATTTCTTTCGACAAAACCAATCGGAAAGAGCAAGGGTTATTTATTTATCAAAACTCTAAGACGGGCCTACACATCCAGTTACCACTCATTTCTTCAGGCAAATCCGGAAATGCCGATTCGTTAGCGTTTCCACACTGCCCTGGAATATTTGATTGGCCTGTCAACCGCTATCTTCCCATCCTACAGCCTGAATTAACCTTCGGAGACAAAGTTACAATCCCATCCTTCTACGGGTTGCGCTGCGTTACTGGCTTAGGGCTAAAAAATTCCTTCTACTTCCGCTACGAACAACCTGAATTGATCACCAAGGATGAAGAAATCGTCCCCGGCATCGGAAGTTGCAAAGTTACATGGACTTTCGCAGATAACAAAGTTACTGGAGAATTCATTTATACCGTAAAGGCCCCCATTCAATTGGATTGCATGCGCTATGTAATTGCATTGGGAATGCCTCATTCCACTTACCGCATTGGGAGCACCTTCGCTCTTGGGCCAGAAAGCCTTAGAGCAACCGTCGTAAAAGATGACTTCCAGGCAGAATGGAAAGATACGGAAGTCGTATCCACGGATCCCACTTACGCAACCTTTTACGGGAAAATTCATTACATCCAAACCCTCACCCGAAATCACCCCCTCCTCATGCGTCCAGGACAACAGTACAGGCTCACTCTCTCGTTCGATCCCGATATTGTCCTCGCGGATGAATTGCAGGGATAAGGCATAGAAGGCCCTAA
>MIDO01000095.1:4588-5690 GCA_001831055.1 Verrucomicrobia bacterium GWC2_42_7
CCAAAGAAAAGCGAATGTCTCCTCAATAAAATCTTTCAGATTTTCCTGAGGCGAAGGGGAATGAAGTTGTAACTACTTTATCGCAGGATGCTGTATAGTGAAATGTATTGACAGTCGAGTCGTTTTTGGGATTTAGATTGCCAAATCATTGGTTTTCATTGGGAAAGTTGCGAAAACCCCTCTTTTTTACCTCAGAAAGAAGGGTTTCCGCATCTCCATTCTCAATGCATTTAACTGTATTAAGCCGAAGGAAATAACATTTCCATTTTTAAGCTCGTAAACTAGAAACAACTACGTAAGGGTAAAAACCATCTTTTTTAAATTTATGGATCCCTGTTTTTCTTTTACGTTTAAAGGCCGAAGCTCCAGATCCTCAATATGGTTAGGGCAATTTTTATTAAATGTTTGCGTTGTTATTCTTGACTCGAAATTTTACAGCTCTCTCTTGAATGCGATGTCAGCCTGTGTCTGCGATGGGGAATTGGAAGTGAAGATCTTCTATTATATAGGATCCTTTGGTCCAGCTATAGCTTTTATTTGGCTTTGGATTGCTCTCACGGTTAGAAGGATACACGATTTAGATTCATCCGTCAGGCTGCACTTTGGTGTAATAATCGCTGCAGTTTTGTATGTGCTACTTTGTGTTTTCATTTTTGGTCACTTCAATCTTAGCAATATTACAAGTGTGATTATACTCGCGGTTGGGGCGTTCCCAACCATCTACTTTGAATTTAAGCTGTTTTTTAGAAGAGGTACTGTGGGTCCGAATAAATATGGAGATGATCCTGTCATAACTCCACCCCCTCCGCCGCCAAAACAAATAAGGAAGTTTGAGTAATTTTTTAAAATCATAGTAAAGAAGAAATAAGTGGGCCCACCGGAACCCCCTTTTTTTGAGGTAAAAAAGAAAGCGGTTCCGGACCTCCCCTAAGAAAAACTAATAATCAGCCCGAAAAATCTGAAAAATTCTTCGAATTTGATCGGGCTGATAAGATGGATTTGTTTAAGTTCTCAACGATGTCTCTTTTTTTTGTCAACCTCATTCTATTTGACTATATTTGGCGATTAAAATCCGAAGGATTTTAATCGCCAAATCATTCGC
>MIDO01000096.1:0-1050 GCA_001831055.1 Verrucomicrobia bacterium GWC2_42_7
CTTATTCTTCCTTTAATCGCGCCAATAGATTTTTAGTTTAGTATAAACTAACACCTTTCTGCGGGGGTGTGCAAAGAGAGCAAAAGAATTTTAAGTTTCGAGTGCGTTGAACACCGGACGCACATTCGGTCACGTACGCATGTACGCTCCCTCGTGCTCACCTTGCCGTCCTGCTCGAATTCTTAAACTATAGTTAAACAGATTGAGAATAGAGGCGCTGAAGCCCTTCTTTTTGAGGCAAAAGAAAAGGTTTCGCCTTGCCCGCCTGCTCAAAAAATTGAACTGACGTTTTTCTTTTGAGGGACCCAAAGCGGTTTTTCCCAAAAGCTACTTTATAAAAATAGCAATAGCGGTGGTATTATCTGGGGCGCCACGATCAAGGGAGAGGGTTATTATTTTATCGACCGCTTCTTTCGGGGTGAGGGATTGCGAGAGGATATCCAAAATATCACTGTTGTCGGCGGTTTTGGTGACACCGTCACTGTACATTAGAAGTTTGTCTAAGGGATAGAGATTGTAGTATTCGTTGTCTATCACGACGTTGCTTCGAACGCCAATGCAACGAGTCAGCATATGGTGTAACTGCAAGGGAATGGAGGTATTTTTTTTATCTTCTGCAAGTTTGTCATAGATTTCTTGAGCAACCGTATGGTCCTTTGTCAATTTGACGAGCGTACGTTCCCTCAACAAGAATATCCCGGAGTCTCCCACGTGCCCTACGTATATTTGATTCTTAAGGATTTGTGCGGTAGTCAAGGTGGAACCAATCCCTATTTGGCTATCAATTAATTGTCCTCTATCGTAGACAACCTTGTTAATATCAGAGAAAACTTTTGTAAAATTTAACCAATCGCTTTGGTGTTGCTTGAGAACTTCTTTTAATCCGTCGATAGTCAGTGTGCTTGCTAGCTTCCCTTCGGGAAGGCCCCCTAGGCCATCGGCCACAGCAAAGACGCTCTTCTTCTCGTCAACAAGGAAAGCATCTTCATTACGAGCGCGCCTCTTTCCCGTATCTGTGTTTCCAAAAGCTTCAATTGTGAGGGGGATTAA
>MIDO01000096.1:1083-2651 GCA_001831055.1 Verrucomicrobia bacterium GWC2_42_7
CACTTCCTCACGTACGTAAGTACGCTCGGTCGTGCTCACCTTGCCCGCCTTCTCGAAAAATTAAACTGACGTTTTTTCCTGTCAAACTCCATCTAAAAAAGCAGATGGCAATAAGTCCCTACAAAAAACGCCAGCTTAGTAAAGAAGAGGTACCTCTGCGCGGGATAAAAATTTGTAAAATGTTTAGCCAGCGCAAATACCTCCTTTTCGGACGGGGCTTGGGGGAACGCTTTTGGGCGACCAAAGGCCGTCCCCTCAACACTCCCAACCTCTCCCAATAATATAATCATAATGACCACACACGAAGAGAGTCAAGGAGAAAGGACTCGAGGGCGGTGGTTTCGGAAAAATTGACTTCGAACAGGTTTTTGAGTTGTTCGATATGAACGATGACTCTAGCCAATTTGACAGAAGGGGGCACGGGGGGTATGCTAACGGCAACCTCCATGGTTTTACGTTCGATTTCGGCGAAGAGCAGATTGCGGTACTTTTTATATACACCTGCTTCAAGGGCATCGATTTCTTCTTCCTCTAATTCGTCTGGTAGGGTCTCTTTGAGCTTCTTCCATTCATTTTCTGACAAAATGGACAAAAAGTTTTTAAATCGCGCGACTAATCCGTATACGGATAGGATGATATCTGCCGTATCTTGAGTCGATTTTGGGAGGGCAAAAGCTTTTCGCATCCATTTGGCATACGCCTGCAACCATTTATCCCATTCTGGATGGTTGAATTTTTCTAAAATTGTCGGAATTTTAAAATTCAAGCACCGACTCCGTATGGTATCCAGCAAGTCATAAGGACGCGTAGTTAAAAGGAAGATGGTTGTGTCAGAAGGCGGCTCTTCGAGGGTTTTAAGGAAAGCATTAGCGGCATTGACGTTCATGCGGTCGGCCTCAAAAACAACCGCAACCTTTCTCCCACGCTGGTTCGCAGACTGTTGTAGTTGCTTGTTCAAAGCTCGTACATTATCTGCAGAGATTTGACGCATTTTATTTGAAGGACGAACGGAGAAAAAATCTGGGTGTTGGAGAGGAGAGCGGTCCGATTCAAGGAGGCGGGCTGCCAAAGCAAAACAAACAGAACGCAAAACATCGAAATCCTCTCCGTGCAAGAGAACACCGTGAGGCAGTCGACCTTTGTTAATGCTCCTGTTCAATACCTCGACAGGCCGCAGCGACTCAATTTCTTTATCCAAAACGTTTTTCAAGTTCATTCCAAATGGTGGCTGTTATCTTTTCTTCTGGAAGCGTTCCGTCCACGATAAGAAATCTGTCAGGCAACGACTTAGCAAGCAAGAGGTAGCCCTCTCTAACCGCATGGTAGAATTCAAGGGTTTCTTTTTCCATGCGATCGGGAATCTCGCTGGCGCGGTGCTTAATTCTATGGAGCCCTACCTCTACTGGAATGTCGAGGATAATCGTCAGGTCTGGCATCAGATTTCCAACCGCAAAGGTATTGATCATGTGAACGGCGTTTTCGGCTAACTTTCTCGCGGCACCTTGATAAACGGTAGTGGAATCAAGAAAGCGATCGCACAAGACAAAAGACCCCTCTTCAATCTTGGG
>MIDO01000096.1:2690-5229 GCA_001831055.1 Verrucomicrobia bacterium GWC2_42_7
CAGTCGAGTGCATCAACAGATGTCGGATTTCTTCTCCTATTTCAGTGCCTCCTGGCTCGCGAGTGACAAGGACTTTGTTTCCCGCCTCTTCTAAAAGTGCGGAGATTTTACTGATTTGTGTTGTCTTACCACATCCCTCTGGCCCTTCGAAGGAGATAAATATGCCTCTGTCTTTCCTTGGTTTCTTTGTCATGATATAAGTGGGTTGGTGTTTACTCTCTCCAATTTTTAATGAAGTTGTCAATATCTTGAAACGTCGGAGTTTTGCCGGTTCTAACGTAAAACCCCGAGCAACAGACAGCAACCAACAGCGATGAAACTGGCGAAAAATTCAATAATTGTGCGACCGCGAATGCCGCATTAAAGTGGTCACCTGCGCCGGTCGTAATAAAAGGTTTCTCTACATAAGGGCCTTCGGTAAAAAAAGAGCCCTTCGTAGTCGCGCAGACGGCCGAATCACAGGGATGAATAGTAACGGTATCAATGCCCAAGTTATTTCTTATCTCACTGGCCATCTTCATAATCCCTTCTTTATCAACAGCTGTTTGCGAAAAGCTCAAAATCTCGTGAATTTTCTGACTCTCTTTCAAATTCAAACTGAGTATCACCTTTCCATAATCTTGAAAACGCGCAATCACATTCAAAACTTGTCGAATGTCCTCAACTGACCTTTTCTCGGGATCTGCCAAATCAAAGAAAAATACGCGTTGTTTATGAGAGGCTTGCGGAAGAATTTCTCTTAAAAGCCCATCCAAAACGCTAGACATCCCAGTCAACATTGTCCAGTTCATGGGAGCAATCAAATTTGCCTCATCGACCAACTTCAAAAAAGCATCTTTCCCCACTTGATTCCGTATATTGTCGTAGGTGACTTCACTCAAGCTCAACATTGTCCCAAACAAAATTTTGCCATCAAAAAATTCCGCAGCATGCGTCACCGCAGGTTCACAAATTGAAATCGCCTGCGTTTTTTTACAAAAATCCTCAAAGACAGGAGCTACTGGCTTCCCAAGAGCGCCAATATACCGTGTTCGACACCCCATCGACAGCACCGCATTCGCAAAAATCGGACCATTCCCCCCCAATTTTTCCATGCAAGGATAAAACTCTATATTGCAACTCCTTCCCGCTGCAGCCTTGATTCTATCCCCAAACGCATTAATAGTCTCTATGCGTTTGAAATTTGCACCCTCCCCCATTCTTTTATCAACCGGATGGATGATCTTGTCTATAAAACCATCAAACCCCACCAATGCCCTTAAATCCCGAGTCAGACCACTTTTCTGTTCTATTTCCTCAATAGCCACTTCCCTTTCAGAAACCTTTTTTTCTCCATCTAATTTAGAGACATCCGCCAAAAAACCTTCTTTATCCATCTTAGAACTCATGCTACTATTGCATGTTAACAAATTTTCTTGAAAAGTAAAAGGGATTTTTGACGAAACTGCTTTTGGTCCGCAAAAGCGTTCCACACCGCCTCGAAAAAAAGAAACTTGCATGGAAGTAAATTTTGACAAAAATTTACCTCCACACGGAAACTGAGAAAATTCCTTTTCGGAAAGGGGGTGAGGGAAACGCTTTTAGCGGTTTCCACAATACACATTCCAATATGATGATAAATATGATGAGACTAGAATTATTGCTGACGTGGCCGAGTTTTTTTGTGATGGGAGCCATTGTTGGAAGTTTTTTAAATGTTTGTATAGTGAGGATACCGAGAGAAGAATCGGTTGTGCGTCCGAAATCGCACTGTATGAATTGCGGGACGCCGATACCGTGGTACTTGAACGTACCGATAGTGGGATGGTTGATGTTGCGAGGGCGCTCGGCCTGTTGCGGCGAAAAAATATCGATGCGGTATCTCTTGATTGAGGCCCTAACTGGGATTTTGTTTGCAATAAGCTGGCAACTATTGGCCCCCGAAGTCGCTATTTGCGGAATGCTGTTTTCGTGCTTATTAATCTGCGCGTTTTTTATTGATTTGGATCATCAGATTATTCCAGACCATTTTTCCATTGGAGGCGCTTTTATAGGCTTATTATTATCATTGCTATTTCCTTCTCTTCATATCAAAGACAGCGCCTCGCTGTGGTCGATTCAATCGAACATTACTAGCCTTGGTAATGGATTTACAGGAATGTTGATGACCTCGTCCCTACTGATGTGGATCGCCATAACCAGCGAGCTTTTTTTGAAAAAGGAAACCATGGGATTTGGCGATGTCAAATTGATGGGCTGCATCGGTGCCTTTTGCGGCTTCAAAACTGGGATCATTTGCATCTTTGGAGCATCTATCTTAGGCACCCTCTTCCTCATGCCCCTCATCCTCTTACAAAACATCATCCCCCATATGCAAAAACACATACAGTGGGGACAACGTATCCCCTTCGGCCCCTTTCTCTCCCTCTCCGCCATCATCCTCTTCTTCCTCCAACACTCTAATCGCTTCCAGCTTTGGTGAGTTTTGGGGAACTGCTTTTGGTCCCCCAAAAGCGTTCCCCAAAGCCCCCTCCGAAAAGGAGATCATTGCGCTGGGATA
>MIDO01000096.1:5258-8748 GCA_001831055.1 Verrucomicrobia bacterium GWC2_42_7
TTATTGCAAGGTAAGATCCCGTCTCGTCGCCAGAAATAAAATCTACAAGATTTTACTTCTGGCATGATAACTTTTCTTTGGGAAGCGCGAAAACCTGGACACCTCTAAAAACCCTATTTTTCAGAAAAATGAAGCTGTTCTTATGAGATATTTTTTGTTGAACTACGTCTGCGCTCTAATAAGTTATGAAAGAACTTATTAGAGCGCAGTTAACTCCTTTTCGAAGGGGTGCGGGAAAACGCTTTTATGCGAATAAAAGCAGTTTCCCCGTAGTTTTTAAAGGCCCCCACCTTTCTTTCCAGGAAAGGAAGGTTTTCGCACCTTATGCCTTTCCTAATAAAAAAAATACTTGATTCTTTAGGAAAAAATGAAATTCTAGGAACCTTTTAGAACATATAACGATAATGGCAAACACAAAGTCAGCTCAAAAGTGCATACGTCAAACAAAGACACGTACGGATCGTAACCGCATAATTAGAAGTGAATTAAAGACACTTCAAAGAAATGTAGATCGTGCGATCAAAGAAAATGATACAGAGAAGCTCAAAGGAGTAGCAACCGAATACGTATCTGCACTGGACAAGGCCTGCAAGCGCGGAATCATTCACCACAACAAAGTAAATCGGCACAAGCAAGCGGTCTCAAAATACATCTTCACTGAAAAGAAGTAATTTTTTAATTTAAAAGCAAGAACGCGAAAACCTTTCTTTTGGAAAAAAGAAAGGTTTTCGCGCTTTCAACCGGATATTTTTTAGGGGACTAAAAGCGGGTTTCCCAAAATATGAACACCTCTAAAAACCCTATTTTCGGAAAGGGGCCAGAAAAATGTCAGTTCAAATTTTCGAGAAGACGGACGAAGCGAACATGAGAGAGCGTACATGCGTACGTGACCGAATGTGAGTCTGATGTCCAACGCACTCGAAAACTTGAAATCACATTTTTCTATCAGGGGAAACCTTTTCTGGGCGAATAAAAGCAGTTTCCTCGCGGTTCTTAGAGATCTCCTCTTTTCCGGGATATTACAAATAGGGAGTGATAGATAAAAAAGGAAAGGGAGCTGAGGTAGAGTCCGATAAAGGTATAGGTAAGGGCTTTAGATACGGCCATATCTGGGAGGAAAGTGGGAAGGGTTATCATTAATCCTTCTTTGAGTAGCAATATAGTTCCGAAGCTGAAGAGAGCAAAGAAGATCTTTGCAGTCGTGACATTAGTTGGGGAGTTATACCAGGTGAACAAGGGGACAGAGCGGGTTGCCATCAACAGGATAAACCCTGCATTGATGCCGAGGAATAATCCCAGCGTAATAGTATGGAGGGGTGTTTTTTGGCTAAATACAACAACTTTTGTATATAAAGCAGACCATAAAACGACCAAAAGGACCCAACTCCATAAGTTGTTTCTTAAAAACGACATTATTTTTTTGCAAAACTGGGAACGATAAAAGACAACGGAACATACCCCTAATAATGCTCCTACTAGGACATCTCGAGGATAGTGGACTCCGAAGTATACCCGAGAGCACATGACACAAAGGATGATGATCGCAGAGAAAAGAGAAAACCAAGTTTTTTTGAAATGAAACGCTAACATGAGCCAAAAAGTGGTCGCCACTAGCGCATCGCCACTGGGGAAAGTATACGAATGGTCTCGGATAGAAATGATATGCTCAATAGTTGGACGCGGTAATTTAAATGTTACTTTCAGCATATTGAGGGCCATGGTGGAGAACAACATAACGAGAGAGAGATCTCGACAAAACACGCGATTCCAGCACCAATACCCTAATCCAATGGCAATCAAAAGGATATCAAGATGAACAAGATAGGGCATCCATTTAAAAAAACAAGTAAGCACCTCGGAACGTATGGCAGGCACCCAAGAAACGTCAGTAAACATGCAGCTGATTGTAGCTAGGAGACAGAATAAGTCAATGAGGAAAACCAATAGTCCCCCAAAAGTGTTTTTCCCATGCCCTTTTCTGAAAAGGAGAAGGTTCAGGACAATAAAGCATGCTACAAAAGAGAGGCGAGAAGTTGCGAAAACCTTTCTTTTCGCGGGGAAAGAAAGGTTTTCCCGCTTTCCAAAGAAAAGCGAATGTCGCCTCAGTAAAATCTATCGATTTTTCTTCGGCGAGTGAAAAGGAGTTGTAGTTACTTAATTGCAGCATGCTATAAAGTCCCATTCGGAATTTTGATATCGCACAAAGGGTTCTTTCAGAAATGAGCTCGAGATAATCCTCATTTCAGGAAAAACAGGGATAAACTCCAGAGTTGACAATCCAAACAACATACTAATTATCAATAAAATAAATAGACAAACACAACATGCCATATCCAAGGTTCTTATTTTCAAAATACCTTCCATTCAAAATTCAATAACTTGACTTTTTTTAGGAATAGAGGAAAAAGGAGTTGATTGGAGATGCTTTTTTAGGTGATTTATGAGGTTGCCCAACATTAGACAACCTTATCTGCAATTTTCTCCTTGAAAAAGAGATTTTTCTTTTGCGCAAGGATCTCCTTTTCGAAAGAGGGCCAGAAAAACCTATTTTGGGAACGATTGGTTTCCCCAAAACTTCTTAAAATATATATGACCGCTAAAGCCAATGAGATAGAGAATTCGATTTTTAGGGGATTGAGATCTCGTCCTATTGGCATGGCCGCTTTTATTGTATTGGGGATGATGTATGGGGGTGCCTTATTAGCTCCGTTTCTTGCGCCCTATAGTTCTTCGATGCAGAACCTGGAGAGGAGCTTTTGCCCGCCAACGCCGATTGTGGTAAAGGACTGGAAATTTCAAGCGCGAATGTACGAGAAAGAGTCTCCGTATTCGAATGATTACTTACCTTCGACCCACACCGTTCCTTTGGCTTTTTTTAAGAAAGGAGAGCCTTATTTATTGTTAGGGGTTATCCCTATGAAGAGGCATTTTGTGCAAATTAAGTCAAGTCGAACAGAAGACAGATTATATTTGTTGGGAAGCGATGGGACAGGGCGGGATATTTTTTCTCGACTTTTATATGGATCGCAAGTGTCACTTAGCATAGGGTTAATTGGCATTGCAATAACGTTGGTGATGGGCTTTATTGTTGGGGGATTATCGGGATATTTTGGGGGGCGTTTTGACTTTGCCGCGATGAGGGTCGTTGAATTTTTGATGGCGGTACCCGGACTATATTTATTATTGGCGCTCCGATCGGTAGCGGCCTCGCATTTTGATTCTGCGCAAATGTATGTAGCTATAGTTGTGATACTTGCGTTTATAGGTTGGGCAACGACTGCAAGGGTAATTCGCGGAATGTCATTGTCTTTACGTACAAGACCCTTTGTCTTGGCAGCACAAAGCATGGGCCAATCTACGTTTAAGATATTGTATAAGCACATATTGCCGAATCTTGCTAGTTATCTTTTAGTTTCCGCGACCCTGAGTATTCCAACATATATACTTGGAGAAGCTGCGCTTAGCTTCCTTGGGCTGGGAATACAAGAGC
>MIDO01000097.1:0-2672 GCA_001831055.1 Verrucomicrobia bacterium GWC2_42_7
TGGCGAGCTCGACAATCATATTTATGCGGTCATCAATGGATTCCCCCATGCCAACAATTCCTCCGCAACAGACCATAATGCCCGCGTTTTGGACATTTTTTAGGGTGTCGAGGCGATCATCAAACGTGCGGGTTGTGATAATTTTCCCATAATGGGCGCGAGAGGTGTCGATGTTGTGATTATAGCAATCGCAACCAGCCTCTTTGAGTTGTTCGGCTTGGGCAGGGGTTAACATACCCAATGTGCAGCAAACTTGGATTCCGAGAGCTTTGACTTCACGGATGACCTCGGTAATTGTTGACAAATGAGCCTCGGAGGGAATGGTTCTCCAGGCATAACTTAGGGAAAAGCGCATAGCTCCCGCTGCTTTTGCTTCTTTAGCTTTTTGAATAATGTCCTCATGAGACAGCCATGTACCTTCTTTTAAAAAAGTCTTATGGTGCGCCGATTGAGAGCAATAAGCGCAGTTTTCAGAACAGCCCCCCGTCTTCACAGAGCACAGCGTGTGTAGCTCAACCCTCGCCGGATCATGAAAACGGTGCAGCGTCTCTTGCGCCCTCAACAACAACGTCGTAATTGGCAGATTATGAATCTCTTTTATACTTTCAAATGTATGTCCCATAATTTATGTGGTTGATAATAAGGTGCGAAAACCTTTCTTTTCGCGGGGAAAGAAAAAACGTATAAAAATTCGCGCTTTCCAAAGAAAAGCGAATGTCGCGAAAGTAATGGATTTGTAATGATCTAATTGTTTTATGTTGAACATGTTAGTTGCTTTAAAAACAATGACACAAATTGCAGTAGTTTGGTGGGATTATTAATTAGAAGCGATAGCACTTCCTATCGCCGAAGCAAAATCTGCAAGATTTTGATTTGGCGATCGTTAGTTTTTCTTTGCGAGAGCGCGAGAACCTTTCTTTTTCCTTAAAAAGAAAGGTTCTCGCACCCTTATCTCCCTATTTTACTTAATATGCTCTTAGATAAGGAGTTGAATAGGAAGGAGATCTCGTCATTGGAGATAACGAGTGGGGGGACGACTAGGATGGAGTCGCCGAGAGGGCGGATGATGAGGCCATGGTTCCGGGCTTCGATGCAGATTTTGAAAGCAATGCGATCGTTGGGAGGAAACGTTTCGCCTTCTTTTCCAGGGAAGAGGTCGATGGCTAGGGTCATACCGCGTTGACGGATTTCTTTTACAAAGGGATTTTTTCCAAAAGTTTCAAGGGCCGTCTTTTTGAAAAAATTGATGGTGCTCGACAGTTTTTGGCTAGAAATCAAGGTCTCTATCATTTCAAGCGATTTTGAAGAAACGGCGCAAGCAAGGGGATTTCCTCCAAACGTATGCCCATGAAAAAGGGTTTTGTATTCGGTATAGGACCCTAAAAAAGGTTCAAAAATCGCATTGCTTGTAAGCGTGGCGCCGATTGGTAAATATCCGCCAGAGAGTCCTTTAGATAGACAGAGAAAGTCCGGAGAGACCCCTTGTTGGCCGCAAACAGTCATAGATCCCGTTCGCCCACAACCCACAAATATTTCGTCCAAAATCAGGTGGACTCCAAACTTGTCGCAGAGCTCACGGGCTTTTTTTTCAAAAGATTCTGGCAAAAGCTGCATGCCCGCGGCGCCCTGAATAGACGGCTCAAAAATAAGACAAGCGGTTGTGTCCGCGTGCTTTTCAAGTAGACTTTTTAACCCGTTGATAGCTAGCGAGTCATCTTCTTTAATGACGCCATCACATTCGCTAAATAGGGGTCGTGAAATGTGTTTTACAGGAAACAGCCAATGATTAAAGCGTGAATGAAAAATGGACCTTCCTCCGACAGCCATTGTTCCAAACGTATCCCCATGATAGCCATCCTCCATCGCAATGACGCCTGTTTTCTCTGGTTTGCCGACGAGTTGCCAATACTGAAAACTCATTTTTAATGCGACTTCAATGGCAGTGGCTCCATTATCAGTAAGGAAAACCCGTTGAAGCCCAGGGACTAGCCGTACTAACCGTTCTGTGAGTTCAGTCGCGGCCGTATGGTTTAGCCCTAACATCGTCGCATGCGACAATTTTTGAACTTGCGACACAATTGCGTCGTTAGGTTCTTGATTGTTATGTCCATGGACATTTGCCCAGATGGAGGCATTGCAATCCAGATAACGCTTCCCTTCCGTATCTATTAGCCAACAGCCGTCTCCTCTTTCCACATGAAGCAAAGGCTGTCCCAAGTATTCCCTCATTTGCGTAAAAGGGTGCCATGAGTGGTCTTTGTCAATGGTCGTGAAGTTGGATTTCATAATTGTAAGCTTTTCTCTCTTTGTGCCTTTACAATTCAGTCGAAAATCCGATAAATGCAAGGGAAAAATGAAAATATAGGACACTTTTACAAGGTGCGAACCCCTTTCCTTTCGCGAGAAAAAGAAGAGTTTTCATGCTTCCCAAAGAAAATCGAACACCGCCGAAGAAAAATCGCTAGATTTTTCTTCGGCGAAATAACTCGTTTTCGGAAAGGGACCAGAAAAGCATCAGTTCAATTTTTGAGAAGACGGACGAGGCGAATATGAGGGAGGACGCATATAGCATAAGACATTAAAGAAGAGACAAAAATCGAAAAACCTTTCTTTTCGCAAAAGTAAAATCGAAAAATTTTATTTTTGCGAAATAACTCCTTTTCGGAAAGGGG
>MIDO01000097.1:2737-6258 GCA_001831055.1 Verrucomicrobia bacterium GWC2_42_7
CTAATCCTTTCCTTAGTGCCAACGAATAGATTCGATGTTGCTGCAAGAGGGGAGGGATTTTAATTTAGCGAGGATTTTTCGTTCATTGAATTGTAATTCTTGTCGGAGGGTGGCATTTCCGACATTTACGACCAATTTCTTCCCTTCGATAAGTTGCTGTGGGCTGCACCGATGCGCCGCTAGATTACCTACAATTTCTTTCCAGTGGGCCATTATAACTTTCTCGGGGTGATCCTGCCTGGTGCTTGCTAACAATTTTGGCAATCCTGCTTCAATAAGATCTCCGACCTTCTTCTCTTGTCGAAGGATTGCCCGGCTTTTGTTCTCCGGCAAAGAACGGAATGCCGCTATCAGATTCTCTTCCTTTCTTGTGAAATATTTCTTCATAACTGGATAAGCAAAAGAGTGAAAAACGTCGCCAAACGTCGTTGACCGCAGTCGCTAGCGGACTCAACGTACGTTAGTACGCCTCGCCCGCACTCCTTTCTCTCCCTTGTTTGGCTCATTTTTGACTCTTTTGCCTCCTGAAAATACATGAATAAATTGCTGGATTTTTTATCATCTATTTGATTTTCAATATCTTGCTTTCAGTATGAAAGTTTGCTTATCAATGGTTCCCATTGTTAGCTTACATTAATGTACATGGAAGCCTGAATACTTCAAAAATCCACTTACTCCTCCTTATTTTTTTGACGTTTTTGAATATAACCTTTTTTGTTATCGCGCTCGAAAAATTTTAGGAAAGCGAGCCCTTGGGGTGTTTTTGCTAGATCGGTTTCTAGGCAATGGATAGCGTTTGCTTTCAGCGAGTTGCCATTATCGTATACGTTGTGGTAACAGTGCTTGATATCGCTGATCACTTCTGTTGAGAATCCGCGTCGCTTCATCCCAATTAAATTGAGTCCTATAGTCGCGTTTACCTCTACGACAATGGTGAAAGGAGGAACGTCGGAAGAGACTGCAGCGCCTCCGCCGAACATGACCCCTTCTCCTATCCAGGTAAATTGATGCACTAAGGCTCCTCCTCCCAAGAAGCAATAAGGGCCCACGTGGACATGGCCTCCCAATAACGCGTTATTTGCCATGATCACGTGGTCGCTAACGCTGCAATCGTGCGCTATATGGCTGAAGGCCATTAACATACAATCCGAGCCAATTTCTGTGATAGTTTTTGTTGCTCGGTGAACGGTCACGCCCTCGCGAATGATCGTCCGATCGCCTATCTTCACTCCCGTCAGGGCGTTGGTGTCAAAATGGATGTCTTGAGGGTTGCCTCCAATAACCGCAAAACTATCAACTTTCACCCCATTCCCCAAAACGGTCCCCCTCCTCAAAATACTATGGCTTTCCAATACGCAGTTGTCTCCAACCTCAACCCCCTCCTCAATGATCGCATACGCCCCAACCTTCACGTTGGAACCCATCTTTGCAAACTCACTCACTATGGCTGTCTTATGTATCATATTTTTAGTAGTAAAATTAAATTATTTTGATGATCCGGAAACCTTTCTTTTTGAGGAAAAAGAAAGGTTTCCGGCCTTCCAAAGAAAAACTAACGATCGCCTAATCAAAATCTTACGATTTTGATTAGGCGATGGGATGAAATGCCTCATCTTGTTAATTATATCTGTTAAAAAGTGCAACGAGCCGAATGCAATGTGATTTCTTTGTTCCCCTTCCAGAGTTCACTGAAAGATGTTAGTTTAAGATTTCGAGCAGGCGGACAAGGTGAGTGCGAAAGAGCGTACATACGTACGTGACTGAGCACGAATGCGTAGTCCAACACACTCGAAACTTAAAATAACATCTTTCAGCATACCAAAGTGCCAATCGGTTCGCGACACACCGCGCGTTTGATATTTCCGGGGGTGTGGAGGTCGAAGACGAGGATTTTTGTGTGGTTGTCCATGCACAGGGAGAAGGCGGTGGAATCCATGACATTTAGGTGTTGATTTAACGCATCTAAGTAGCCGATACGGTGATACTTAGTAGATTCTGGAAATTTTTTAGGGTCCTTGTCATAGATGCCATCAACTTTGGTGGCTTTTAGAATGATGTCAGCCCCGATTTCGTTTGCACGGAGAGCAGCAGCTGTATCTGTAGAAAAATAGGGATTGCCTGTCCCTCCTGAAAAGATAACAACGCGCTTACGTTCAAAGTGATGCAATGTCTTCCATCGAGTAAAAGGTTCGCCTACTTCTTTCAATGGGAGTGAATTTTGAATACGACAATCGACCCCCAATTTTGAAAAACAGTCCGCAATTGCCATACTATTAATCATCGTCGAAAGCATTCCCATAAAATCGCCTGTCGAACGCTCAATGCCCTTCATTGCGCCACTTTGACCCCTAAAAATATTTCCTCCGCCTACAACAAGTCCGATGTCGACCCCCAGATCGTGCACCTGCTTTATCTCCTTACAGATGAACAGCAATACATTATCGTCGATGACTTCCCCTGTTTGTTGGTTCCGCAGGATCTCCCCACTGATTTTTAGCAAAACCCTTTTATACATTTCATCCATTAATATAATGTTCCTTCGGGCTCCCCTGCATGTCAAGGTTATAGGGAGGATTTTGGGGAAAGGGGTTATTTTAAGTTTCGAGTGTGTTGGACCTCGGACTCACAGTTCCTCACGTACTGCAGAAAGGGGTTATTTTAAGTTTCGAGTGTGTTGGGCTACGGATTCGAGCTCAGTCACGTACGTATGTACGCTCCTTTGCTCTCACCTTGCCCGCCTGCTCGAAAACTTAAACTAACCCCTTTCTGTGGGGTTGTGGAAAAAGAAGCAAAAACTACGGACTTACGCTCGGCTGTGTTTGCCTTGTCCGCCTTCCCGAAAAGCTGAACTGACGTTTTTCTGGCCCCCTCCGAAAAGGAGGTTTTTCGCGGAAACAAAATCTAACGATTTTATTCCCGCAAAAGGGGACGTATTTATGGTTTTTTTTGAATGACTTAATTTATTTTTCATAAGGTAGATATTTTAGGTTTATTGGAAATGTGTTCTCGTTGAACGACAGCGGCAAGAAAACTCCCGTCCGATTTTTGAGCAGGGCGGGCAAGGCAAATGTTTTTTGCACCTTGTCCATAGTCCCGCTGTAAGATGTTAGCTCAAGTTTTTTTCGAGAAGGCGGACAAAGCGAGCACACTTTTGCTCGATTGCCGAAGACTTTCAGAAAAACATTAGTTCAGGATTTTGAGAAGGCGGGCAAGGTGAGTGCGACTGAGCGTAGATACGTACGTGAGGGAGCACGAATCAGCAGCCCAACGAACTCAAAAACTGAAATAATGTTTTTCTATCTATTATATCATACGAGAGGCCCATCTCGTTTGTTCCGTTTGATCTGTTTGATCTGTTTGATTAAATTTTCTATCCGATTGAGTGATAGCGACCTAGGTTTTCAAAAAATGGACTAAAACCCCCTTTTTTTCTTAAAAAACCTAAAAAATATAGCAAGTTTCATAAAAGTGGTTACAAAAAACAATCCCTTTGCGCGAACAAAAAAGCGTAGTCTTTTGTT